>DTTI01000073.1 GCA_012964825.1 Candidatus Neomarinimicrobiota bacterium | reverse complement strand
CTGCCATTGGAAAGTGTGTTGCTTAATGTGGGCAAGGGAGGTTCTGAACAATACACTCAGCACCAGATTTCTTTTGAAGCAGGAATAAGAATGCTTGAGATCGAAAGAATTGTCACCCTGGAAACCATTGATGAAAAGGGAATAAAATTCTATTTCTTCGCCTCGGATATACTGGGATATGCCTCCAATTCTGAAGTTCACAGTCTACCCGTTAAAATTCCACCGGGGGTAATATCCTTCCCTGAATGTATACCGTCGAATACGTGGATTCTTATCTCAATACCCACCCAGCTGGATGATAACACCATTGAAGATGTGTTCTATAACAGCTTTGGGCAGATCGATGAGGACAAATTCGTGGTCTGGCAGTATGTGAACGGTGAGTACGTCCATCCTACAGAAATAGTTGCCGGACTAAGCTACTGGGTATATCAGAAGATTGGTGAAGAGTGTGATTTTACCATCGGCGGCGGTGTGGTTACCAATGTGGATACACTGAAATGGGTGTTAAAGCCTGGCTGGAACCTGGTAGGTAACCCCTACCCGTTCCCCTTCGATCTGGGTAATGTTGATCAAACTCTTTTCTGCGGCCCGCTGGAATACAACGAGCAAGGCGGATGGTCTGGCTACAAAACCAATATAACCCCCTTTGGCGGTTATATCATTTGTAACAAAGCTGACACCACTGTTGTCCTCACTGCCACCGGTGGTGGTGGAGGCCAGGTCAGCACCATTTTCTCCGGCGGCGGCTCAAAAGATAAGACTGAAAACAACGGCAATACCGCCATGAAGAGACCCGAGAAGTTATTCAGAACTCAAATCAGCTTCAGTACCATTAAATATTCTGACAACAGCAACTTTATCGGAATACACTCACAGGCGGAAAACGATTTTGACAGGTATGACAATGTAACAGAGCCTCCCGTCCCCAATAATGATGACAAAATCAAGTTTGACTGGGTCATGGATAAAGAATCAGACAGACCAAAATATCTGTTGCAGGATATCCGAAATGCCGGCGATTCCACATTCACATGGCATGGTTACCTGCATCCCAGCAATAGTAAAGAAGAGATGACGGTGAAGACAAACTTGGAAGGTGATACAGATCCCGGTTACAAAATGGTCATGGTTGATAAGAGTCATGGTGACCAATACGACTTAATTCAAAAGAATTCCTTTATACTTAAGTTGATCAACACAAGTAATTTGGGGAGACAGTTCACTGTTTTCTACGGACCTGCATCATGGGTAGAAGAAGAGGTAAGTGAGCTGATCAAAACCATTCCTACGGAATATCATCTGTCTCAGAATTATCCCAACCCGTTCAATCCGGTGACCACCATCAATTACCAGATACCGACAGACCAGAAAGTGAGACTATCCATCTATAACATCCTTGGACAGGAAGTAAAAACACTGATAAACGGTGAACAATATGCCGGTTTTTACACGATTCGTTGGGACGGAACAAGTAATTCTTCTACAAAGGTATCATCAGGTACATATCTCTACATCATCCAGACTGCCAATTACAGGCAGGTCAAAAAGATGGTACTGCTGAAGTAGAAAAAAATTTCTTTCTCTAAGGCTACAAATCGGCCCGGTTTTAACAAAAAACTTGTCAAAGTTTCTTGACCCTTTCCTCCCCTGTTCCTACTTTATCAACTCAAGGGTGAGACTTTAAGCCTTTCATTAAATCACAAGGGCCCTGCACTTACTTAATGTGCTATGGACAATTCATCAAATAACAAGATCACGGTCAACGTACGGTTAAGTTCCCAGATCGCAGACACATTGGGAACCAACAGGGTGAGGGTTACGGTGGATGAATCATCCACCGTCTCTGATGTAAAAGAAGAGATTAAAAAAAAACACCCGGACATTGAAGATCAGCTGGACAGCACGCTACCCGTCATTTCCGGCAAGATGGTGAATTCGGACCAACAGATAAGTCAGGGCGAGAATATCGCTTTTCTCAGTCCCGCTGCCGGGGGCTGAGCCTAAACCAACATTCCGAGGAGGAGTTAACCATGGCAAAAGATGAAGCTGCTGTAAAAGAAAAATCAGCAACACAGACCAACGGTCATGAGACTGTTTACGTGGATGAATTTGTAGATGGCGTTTTGGATCCCAATAAACCCATGCTGGGTCCCGTAAAGGACGGCGGCCACATTATGGTAAACACAACGCCAGGCTGCTGGGGTCCCATGATTACACCGTCCATCCGGGGCGGTCACGAGGTGACCAAGCCTGTCTACGTTTCCGGCGCCGAGGTGGGTGATGCCATTGCACTCCGCATCAAGGATATTACCGTCACCTCCATGGCCACTGCATCAGGCAATGACCAGTGGATGGAAGACCGTTTCCTGGGTGATCCCTATGTGGCCGGGAAATGTCCCACCTGTGACGAGGTGTGGCCCGAGACCCGCCTGGAGGGAATTGGCCAGGAATCTGTCCGGTGCGTGAAGTGCGGCAACGATGTAACGCCGTTCACATTCACCAACGGATACACCATATTCTTCGATAACAACCGTGAAATTGGGGTGACACTTCACAAAAAGGCCGCCGAGGAAGTTGGCAAGAGCGCGGCACATTACGCTGCCCTGCCGGAAAAATCTGTGCAGAACCCCATCCTCGCCTTCTGCCCCAGCGACCTGGTGGGCGTTGTGGCACGGCTTCGCCCCTTTATGGGTCAGCTGGGAACAACTCCGGCCATTCCCATGCCCGATTCACACAACGCCGGTGATTTTGGCACATTCCTTGTGGGTGCGCCTCACGCCTACGGCATTGAGGCGGATGATCTTGTCCACCGCACTGACGGCCATATGGATATTGACGCCGTCCGGGCTGGCGCCATTCTCATCTGCCCCGTTAAGGTGCCTGGCGGCGGTGTCTATCTGGGTGATATGCACGCTATGCAAGGCGACGGCGAGATCGCAGGTCACACCACTGACGTCTCTGGAACGGTGAACCTGCAGGTTCATGTCCTAAAAGGACTGGATATTGACGGGCCCATTATTCTCCCCGTAAAAGAAGATCTCCCCTATCTCGCTCAACCTCTCACCGACTCTGAACGTGAAAAGGCCGAAACCGTGGCCATTGCCTGGGGTCTGGAATCCCTGGAAGCGTCAGCACCTGTCTCGTTTGTAGGCACCGGGGCTGACCTGAACGCCGCTACGGAGAACGGCCTGAAACGGGCGGCGGACTTTCTTGAGGTAACGGTCCCTGAAGTACAGAACAGGGCCACCATAACAGGCGCTATCGAGATCGGGCGGGCTCCCGGTGTGGTTCAGGTAACTTTCAGGGCGCCGGTAGATAAACTGGAAAAACGGGGGCTCATGCCCTACGTCCAGGACCAGTACGGCAACGGTTTTTAACAGAACCTAAATATTGGAGATAATGGTGTCCGCGTAAGCGGATGTGGCCACTTTCGTGGCGCCTTCCATCTGGCGGGCAAGGTCGTAGGTGACCCTCTTCTGCAGGATGGTCTCTTCCATGGCCCGGACAATGCAGTCAGCAGCCTCCTGCCACCCCAGGTGCTCAAGCATCATCACACCGGAAAGGATAACTGAACTTGGGTTCACCTTGTCCTGACCTGCATATTTGGGTGCTGTCCCGTGGGTCGCCTCAAACAGACCAATACTGTCACCCATGTTAGCACCTGGTGCCATCCCCAAACCACCTACCTGGGCAGCGGCGGCATCTGAGATGTAGTCCCCGTTCAGGTTCGGTGTAGCGATCACCTCATACTCATCGGGACGGAGCAAGATCTGCTGAAACATGCTGTCAGCGATCCGGTCTCTCATCACCAGCTGGCCCTCCGGTACCTGGCCATCGTGCTTTTCCCACAGCGCCTCCTCAGAAATGACACCTTCACCGAATTCTTCAGCAGCCAGCTCATAGCCCCAATCGCGGAAAGAGCCCTCGGTAAACTTCATGATATTCCCTTTGTGCATGAGCGTTACAGATCCCCGGCCGTCGGCCACCGCGTACTCAACGGCCTTCCGCACCAGTCGCTTTGTTCCAAAGGGGCTGATAGGTTTAATACCTATGCCTGAATTTTCACGAATGTTTTTCTCAAAATTTGAGTTGATGAACTCCCGAATTCTCTCAGCTTCTGCACTTCCCCCTTTCCATTCGATACCGGCATAAACATCTTCAGTATTCTCCCGGAAGATGACAATATCCAGCTTTTCCGGACTCTTCACGGGAGACGGTACTCCAGGGATCCATTTCACCGGACGGACACAGGCGTACAGATCCAAAAGCTGGCGCAAAGAAACGTTAAGACTCCTGATGCCGCCCCCCACAGGTGTGGTGAGAGGACCTTTTATGGCCACCAGATGATCAGAGATGGTATCAACACTCTCTTGGGGCAGCCATTCCCCAGTTTCTTCGTTGGCCTTTTCCCCGGCCGGGATCTCCTTCCAGGAAATGCTTCGCTGGCCGTCATAACTCTTTTCTACCGCCACATCGAATACACGGACCGACGCCGCCCAGATGTCTGGACCAATTCCATCCCCTTCAATGAAAGGGATGATGGGCTCATGGGGAACGTTCAATTGTCCGTTGTCGAAAGTTATCTTCTGGCCGTTCTCACTCATAATGTCTTTCCGTTTAATCCTTTTCCTTTGATTTTGTACTGGTATTACTCTTTTTGTCGCTTTTCTTTTCGCCCTTTTTCTCAGAGGAAGATTCAGACTTGCCGTTGGCTTTGGCAGGTTTTTTCGATTCCTCTTTACCGCCGTCCTTTTTCACGTAATCGGTTATGTAGAAACCAGACCCCTTGAAGATGAGGCCCGCACCGGCACCTATAAGCCGTTCCACCTTGCATCGGCACTGGGGACACCTTTTACGCGGCGCATCAGTCATGGTCTGAAGCATCTCAAAGCGATGACCACATTTAGTGCATCTGTATTCGTACGTTGGCATGGCTTTAGTTAACTAAACCTCTTTTTTCACCTAATCGAGACGGAGAATTTAGCCCTTCAACCCCCGCGGTGGGAATGATAATCTCATTATTTTTCTGTCAACGATGGGAAAGTGACAAAAACTGATTACAGGTTCAGCTTTTCTTTCAGTTTCTGAGAGACGTAAGGTGTAACAAAATCGTCCACATTACCGCCCAGGGTAGTCACTTCCCGGAGGAGAGAGGAGTTGAGGTGAGTATACCTCGCATCCGTCATGAGGAAAACAGTGATCACTTCAGCATTGAGGTGGCGGTTCATCCACGCCAGCTGAAACTCAAACTCTATATCACTGACGAAGCGCAGTCCGCGGATAAGGGATACCGCTCTTTGCTCCTCAGCAAACTTCACGATGAGTCCTTCAGAGGAGGTTACTTCCACCTCGTTGAATTGTTTGGTGGACACACCGATCATATCAATCCGCTCTTCAAGATTGAAGAGGGGGCTTTTATCCCGATGGGATGCAACTGTCACTACTACCCTGTCAAAAATCTTGACGGCGCGCTCGATGACATCGATATGGCCCAGTGTAATGGGGTCAAAGGAGCCAGGATAGATGGCTGTTTTGGGAGATCTACTCATGAAGAAAAGATTGAGATCTGTGTGTCGCCGTATTCCTTCACCCGGGCCCTTTCGGGACGCCAGCTCTCCCGCACTGAAGATTCAATCATCAGACGACCCTCTGGGCTGAGCCACTGAAGTGCCAATTCCGCCAGCCCGTCCAAGTTCACCTTGCCATAAGGCGGGTCTGCCAAAATCAGGTCAAACAAACTGTCGTTCTTTTTCAGAAACCGGAAAACATCCTGCCTGATGACGTCCAACTTCACGCCTTGGAACAGCAGGCCATTCTTCTTTATGGATTCCACGGCTTTCCTCTCGCTCTCAACAAATGTAACTGAGACTGCACCCCGGCTAGCAGCTTCCAAACCGAGGGCGCCGGTACCAGCAAAAAGATCCAGGACAGAGGATCCCGACAGGTCACCCAGAATGTCAAAGAGTGATTTCCTTACCCTGGCGGATGTGGGCCGTGTATTAGCCGCTTCTGGTGTTTTGAGCCGGGTACCTTTGTAGGTACCGGCAAGGATGGAAAGATCAGCCATGGGTGTCTTGCCGGTGAATCTCAAAGGCACTGGGCTGGTACTCGTTAATATAGAAGGAGACCTCTTTCCTCAGTACAAAGTACCAGATCACAAGCGCAACGATAGCAGCAGACAAAAGAAAAGAAAAAATTTCATGTCCTTTGTACTTACTTTTTCTATTTGGCTCAGGGGGCTTTTTCACCGTTTCTTTCACCGTCTTTTTTTCAGGCTCCTCTACCCTCGCCAGCTCCACTTTTGTTGTTCGTGATTTTACCTGTTGCAGTGCCACCGGTTCCTGAAAGCCTTCACTGCCGAACAGGTTGAGGTCCGTCATCACATAATCCTCCGGTGCAAAAGACCTGCCACTTCACCAAAATCTGAGGGGTCAGTACCTTTCAGTTTTGCACCTTTAGCCAAAGTAAATGAATCCAGGGGATTTACCTCCTGCAAATGCCGCTTTTTAGAGGAAACAAACCCTTGCCACTTACCGGGGAGTTCTCCTACAAATTTGATGCTGATGGCGGGCGTCTTTGTCGATCTGGGTTTTATCTCATTAATCATCTTGATCATTGAAGATGCCAGTCCTCGATCACCTGTCATGGTGTCCATGGAAATAACTCCGTCGCGAATTTTAGGACTGCCAAACGAGTGCATTATTCCGCCAATAAAGAACAGTGCCCTTACACTTCTGCCATCTTTGATGAAAACAACGCTGGCTTTATCCCCACCCACCGCCCTTGCAAGGGAAAGTGTGCAAGGCTCCAACCAAACCGGCACCGCTCCAGCCCGCTCCAAAGCAACATTCAACGCCTCCAGTGCATTCTCTGGAACAACACATGTCAGAATCCACTCTTTATCACTGCCATTCGATTCAACCTTTTTGAAGAATACAGATGACGTAGGCCAAAGAGGACCGAGGCGCCGCTTCAGGAACCAGTTGAGATATGCTTCCTGTTCTTCCATAGTTAATCCTTTGTCGACGGGAAAAATCTGGCAGTCGATCCACCGTTCATCCAGTGACAAGAACACCTCTTTGTCATGAACAGGTAGTGATTCTATAACATCATGAAAAATAACCCCGAGATGTACCAATAGATCTGGTGATCTCAGATCAGGGCGGTAAAAGTTTTTGGAAAGTTTTGTTGCCTTGAGGGAATTGACAACTAACGTCTCTTCATTGACATCAGCGTGAGCAAACCGAAGCCAGCCACTCCTGATAGAAATTGCGAGCATACACGGTCAGAAGCGTATCCAGCTCTTTTCCCCGTCTTCAATTTTTCCGTGGGACCGCGTATTGAATGCGAAGATAAGGAAACGACGCTCCGTATATTTCCCCTCGATGGGGCTTTCAACTTTGTAATCATATTCAGTCAATTCTATGAGATAAGGTTGATTTGTCAGAGGGCAGTAAAGCATGGTCGGGTCAGGCGTAAAGCTGTCATAATAGCTAACAACCTCCACGTGACTGGAATAGGTTGTGTCCGATACATTCACAAAAGTACTGTCTTCCAGAAAAGACTTCAGCATATTCTTGCGAACAAAGGAGGTATCGTAACGTGATTCATCCTCATTGAAGTTCACGACAACCATAGTTGTGTCCATGAGCGTATCTTTCCGGGTCTTCAGGAAACCGAAGCTAGTGTCATAAACCACAGCATAGTTGGCAAACATATCCACATCGGCTGTGCCATCGTCAAGATGAATCTTCTGCTTACTGAGAAATGTAGTGTCGGCAGTAAGGGAATCCCTGGCTGCATTTACCACCTTTATGGCCCATTGGCCATCCGCAGTCCGCTCACCGGTGAGGCGTTCATAATATGAAAGGACGTCATAAACATTTTCCATGTAAAAACGGCTTTCTGCTTCTACAGCCTCTTCTTGATCCCAAATCAGCCGGGGCATATAAATCACACCCAGGAATGCGATCACGGAAACCAGAATCGCCAGTTCCAGAAGGTCTCTAATCCACCATTTATATTTTGTATCCAGAAATTCAGTCATCTATCTGTTTGTCTCTCTTTTCAGCTTCACAATTCCAGGTGTTGTCAAATCTTTCCAAGGAATTTAGCACTGATTCCTTTCACATTCTTCAAATCGTCTATGGTTTTAAATGTGCCAAACTCGTCCCAGTATGCTAAGATCCGGTCAGCCAGTGCCGGACCAATGCCGGGAAGAATTATAAGTTCACTCTTGAGAGCTCTATTCAAGTTTACTTTTTGGATGGTGATTATCGAAGCGATATTTTTCCCGGCCAGGTGAGATGCTCTCCCCTCCTGGGCAATTCGGGCAACCTAGTCTGCCTCTTCAGACGCTTTAGAGATATCAATATTTTCAGGGAACCATGTCCGCCTGACAAATCCCACTGCTAGACCCAGGGCAAGTATCGTCAGAAGAAATCTGGAAATGAATTTTTCCTGAGGTGTCATAGGTTAGAGTCGCACCTTCCTCACGGCGGTTCTCACTTTTCTCCCGTTGCTTGAAGCAAGCTCCTTAAACAGTTTTTTCTGGCTGGAATTTAGTTTTGTAGGTGTGCTTACCTGAATCTTCACCAGTTGATCACCTTTCCTGCCATTACGCAGTTCACCTAGGCCTTTATTCCGCATCCGCAATACCTGTCCGGACTGGATACCAGCTGGAATGGACAATTTGGCGGAGCCGGTCAATGTTGGCACCTCAATCTTGTCACCTAGGGCCGCCTGGGAGAAAGAGACTTCTACCTCTGTGATGATGTCAGTATCGTGACGCGTGAAGAATTTATGTTCTTTTTCATCGAAGAAAACCACCAGATCGCCCCTGTCACTTCCCCTTGGCCCTGCATTCCCCTCGCCACGGAGTGTCATATAATTGCCAGCTGCCACACCGGCGGGGACATTTACTTTGATCTGTGATGCTTTCTTTCTCCGGCCGTCACCGGCACAAGAGCGGCAAGGCTTGGATATAACCTCACCACTGCCGCCGCAGTTTGAGCACGCCCCCACATTGACGAACTGGCCAAAAAGTGAACGGGAGATTTGGCGCACTTGCCCTGAGCCGTTGCAAGTGGTACACCGTATGGGCATGGCCCCTTTCTCACCACCTGTACCATTACAAGAGTCGCACGAATCCATCCGGTTTACTTTGATAGTTTTGGTTACACCTTCTGCAATCTCTTCAAGGTTAAGATTTAGGGTAACTTTAAGGTCCGAGCCCCGGCTGCGGCGCCTTGAGCCCGTACCGCCGCCGAAAAAGTCATCAAATGAGCTGGAACCGAAACCTTCCATGAAGGTCCGGAGGGCGTCAGACAGGTCAAAGTTTTCAAATCCGCCAAAACCGCCGCCAAAACCGCCTGGACCGCCGTCAGTGGCGGTATGGCCAAACTGGTCGTACTGCGTGCGCTTTTGAGAATCACTTAGAACCGAGTAAGCTTCCGCTGCCTCTTTGAATTTTTCCTCAGCATTTTTATCACCGGGATTTTTGTCAGGGTGATACTTCATGGCAAGCTTGCGATAAGCTTTCTTGATTTCGGCTTCGCCAGCACCCTTTTCTAAGCCCAGTACCTCGTAGTAATCACGCTTCACGAGCTACTCCTTATCGCTACCCTTTGAATTGACAATCACCTTAGCATGACGGATGACCCTGTCCTTGTATTTATACCCTTTTTCAAATTCCTGGATCACAACACCATCTTCGTGATCATCGGAAGTCTGGGTCATCATAGCATCGTGAAGTTCCGGATCAAACTTGACCCCTTCGGAATCAAACGGTTCAACCTTCAGGGCGCTGAGCCGGCGGTGAAGTTTTTCGAGGATAAGATTCATCCCCGCCACTAGCGATTTCGCATTTTTCGACTTATCTCCATCCGCAGAAGCGATCATTCTCTGGAGATCATCAGCGATACCGAGAAAAGAGATGATCACATCCTTACCCTCATACTGCAACAAACGGATGAATTCTCTATCTTTTCGCTTTTTATAGTTGTCGAACTCGGCACGGAGGCGAAGATGGCGGTCTTGGAGGTCCTTCAGCTCATCTTCGATAGAGGACTCTTCTTGAACCTCTTCATCTACCGGTTCAGCTTCTTCCAGAGCCTCTGTTTTTTTTGCTATCTCTTCTTCAGCTTCAGGAACCTGACCATTCTTTGGTTCTTCTTCGACTTTCTCTTTTTTGATTTTCTTTTTTTTAGGCATGATTCAGTTTTTCGATTGTTGAAGCAAAAAGATCCAGAACTGTAAGGACTTCAGCATAGTTCATTCTCGTAGGCCCGATGACACCAAAACAGGCGGAATTCTCACCAAGTACCATTGACTTGGTCACCACGGAGCAGGAATGCATGGACTGAGCGCTATTCTCTGAACCGATGGCGATGGTGAGACTTGCGCTTTCAGCGGACATATCCACTGAACTCCTGATGGTTTTTGAATTATCCAGCGCGTTGATCATGGACTGCATATTGTCCGGCTCACTGAATTCAGGATGTTGCCACAGCTGGTCTTTTGTTGAAGAAAAAATTTCATCTTCTGACGAAACTGAAAAATAATCTTCCGCATTTTCAATGATTACCTGGATAATTTCACTTTCAAAAATTGACTGACCCCTGAGACGGTTACCGATAGTTTTTGTTATATCTGATACGGAGAGACCAATGAGCCGCTCTCTGAGTATTGAAGCCACCATCTCAATGAGAGAATCCTTGATCTCCAAGGAAAGATTTAAAAGAACGGTTCTCACCTTCTCTGACTTGAAACCCAGCACCAGCAACACCTGCCCTGAACTGAGTTTCACAAGATCCAGATTTGTCAGTTTTCTCCGGCTGTCAACTAAAAGGATGGCAAAGCCGAAAAGGTGATTCAGCTGCGCCAGTGAATTGGCTGTGATTTGAAACAGTCTCTCCACATTGAACGATGCTGCCGCCAGTTCATCCATGGCGATCTGCCGCATGGACTCAGATGCCACTTTCGATTCCAGCAGTTCATCTACGTAAAAGCGGTAACCAAAATCGGTGGGAATTCTGCCTGAGGAAGTGTGGATGTGACTAAGAAGACCAACCTCCTCAAGGAAGTGAAGTGTATTCCTGATAGTGGCAGGACTCAGTTCTAAATTATATTCCTCTTTCAACCGTTTGGATGCCACGGGGTGAGCAGTATCTACAAAATCTTCAATGACCATCTTGAGGATGGCCTTGTCCCGGTCAGACGGCTGAGTGATATCGGCTTTCATGTTCTTAAATCTCACTTTAGACTAACTTCCAAAATTACAGTCACGGTCAGGGTTAATCAAGATTATCGTCCGTCGAGAGAAACAGTCGCTATAGGAACTTCCTCACCGCACGCACACTCCCCACAAACGAGAAAAAGATGATGACACCCATAAGCAGAGCCACGATCTGAAATTGCCACACCAGACGGTACTGAGTAAAGAGTGAAAGAAAATAGTTACTCCCTTCAACAAAACCGTAAGAAACTGCCGCGGCCACCAGAGAGCCCAGGAGTCCCTCGAGAATACCCTCAACCATGAAGGGGAATCGGACAAACCTGTTGGTAGCACCCACCAGTTTCAGAATCCTGATGAGGTCCCGCCGGGCATAAATACTCAGACGAATGGTATTTGATATAAGTATGACCGTGCCAAACAGGATTGCCGCGGCAAGGGCAGTCACCCCAGCGAAAAATCCTTCATAGTATCTCTCGATGAGTGAAATGAGGCGCCCCTGGTAGCGCACTTCATCCACACCTTCCACAAATTCGATCTGCTTTATAATGGGATTGACATCTATCCTTCCCTCTTTGGGCTCTTCCAGCTTAAGAACAGATCCCGGTGGCAGTGGATTTTCCTCTAAAAGCTCAAAAATGTCTTCTCCAAACTCTCGCTGGAAAATATCAGCCGCCTCATCCTTGGTAATCAGTGAAGCGGACTTGATACCCTCAATGCCGCCTATCTGATCAACTAGTTTCGCCGCCTGGGTGTTGTCAACGTCCTCTGAAAAGAAGACCTGAAATTCGTATTGCCCTCGGGCAATTTGAATAATGCCCGAAACATTCTCGACCACCACTGCGATAATCACCACAAAACTGGAAGCAATACCTATTGCGGTGATGGTGGCAAGTACCGTTGATTTGGTTCGCCAGAGACTTCGGATGCCTTCCGAGACAAGGTATAGAAATCGATCAATCATGTCTGGATTTCGCCGTCTACAATCTGCATGAATCTGTAACCCCGGTCTCTCACTAGGGAGAAATTGTGAGTGGCCATAAGAACCGCTGTACCGTCCCTGTTAATCTCTTCCAGCAGCTCAACCACCTTGAGAGAAGCGGCAGGATCGAGGTTCCCCGTCGGCTCATCAGCAAGGATCACCAGCGGATCCTTCACAAGGGCTCGGGCAAGTGAAACAATCTGCTGCTCTCCGCCTGAAAGTTGGGTCGGCAGATGATCCCGACGATCCGAGATGCTGAGCCGTTCCAACACATTCTCAACCTCATCTTTCACCACCTTCATTCCGACTCCCTGAACGTGGAGCGGAATGGCGATATTCTCAAAAACACTCCTATCTTTCAGCAACTCGAAATCCTGGAACACCATCCCCACCTTGCGCCTCAGCATGGGAATGTTGCGTTTCTTGATTTTGTCAGATCTGTATTTGTCCACTCTTACTGTCCCTTCCTCAGGGAAGATGTCCATATAGATAAGTTTCAGAAAAGTGGTTTTACCCGCCCCTGTGGGTCCTATAATGCAGACGAATTCACCTGGCTCGATATCAAAAGTTACATGCTCAATGCCGACGCCATCTTCAAAGGTACAGGATACATTTTTGAAACTAATCATGATGACACCAACACAAGAATAATACTTATTTGTCTTATGTCAATGAAGTCTTTCAGGAATAAAGAGCAAAGAGTCAAAATATGTTCAGTCAACTGTTCAACTGACTCAAGATTTAAACAGGAAATCAGATAAAACTATATATCCACCGAACCAGGCCGATCATCACCAATATGTATCCCTCCCTTCGGGATACCACCCACCCTGTGCGCATGAAGACCAGTACAAGAGCAACCATAAGAGATAAGAACACAAGATGCACCCTGGCATCCAAACCAACAGGTATATCACTCAGTATTCCCGCCACCCCGAGAACTCCGAACAGATTGAAAATATCACTCCCGATCAGGTTTCCAACAGACATTCCATAACGAGAACGCAAAGCCGCAGCCAGTGATGTAGCAAATTCAGGAGCTGAAGTCCCTGCCGCAATTACGGTAGCCCCTATGACCCAGTCTGATACGCCCAAATATTTTGCCAGGTTAACCGCTGACTCCACCATAAAGTGGGCACCAAAGAGAACCATCGCCAATCCTCCAATCAGCGACACAGGATCCCACCAATCCATCTTACCCGTTACCTGATCCATTTCTAACGGTTCTCTTTTGATATAAAGATAGCTTAGATAAAGAATAAGCAGGGAAAAAAGGATTCCTCCCTCAAATTTGGTCAGGGCTAAATCCCAGAGAAAAAACAATAGAATAAACGTACCGAATAGTAAGAATAAGCCATCTCTTACAATGACGATTCTACTTGTTTTCAGGCTGTGGATAATTGCTGTACCACCAAGAATAAAGCCTAGATTAAATATGTTCGAACCTACAATATTCCCTATGGCAATATCACCTATTCCCTTCAAAGCCGCCAAGATCGAAACAGCAAATTCGGGAGCTGATGTACCCAATGCCAATATGGTCAGCCCGATTACCAGTTCTGAGATTCCCATACGCTTGGCAATTTTGGATGCACTATCTACAAGCCAAGTTGCTCCTTTAGCTATCACACCGACACACACAAGAACAATAATTACATCTTTTACAACTTCCATGATTTCCTTTTAGTTACCTTCTGAGGAGTTGAATAGTCTACAACTTAGCTAAGCAGGGACTTTCTCATTTTAATTATAATATGGCTTTGCAAGGGGGTTATCAACATTGATTAGGATTTACAGGAATGCTGTGATTATTCAGAGGTACATCCCTTTTTTATTGATAAAATCCCAGACAGAGTCTGGAACCATGTATCGAATGGTCAATCCACTCTTCACTCGATGTCGTATCTGGGAGGAGGAGACTTCAATTTGCGGAATATTTGCGAACCTAATTTGAGACAAAATCTTTGGATCAATCCTGCTAGGGCGAAACCCCGGGCGAAGGGCAACGATAACTGTGCATTCATTCAGGATTGATTCATATTCCATCCAGCTATGAAAGTCCAAAAGGGAATCGCTACCTATAAGAAAGTAGATACCCTCTGAATTGAGGTTAAACTTTCCCTTTGTCTCCTTTACGGTCTCCACCGTATACGAAACACCGCCCCGCTCTATTTCGATATTGGACACATCAAAATGGTCATTATTCACCAAAGTCAGGCGAAGCATTTCCAAACGGTCCTCGATAGGCGAAATGCTTCTTTTCTTGTGAGGTGGATTGGAGGCTGGCACAAAAACAATTCGATCGAACTTCTCAGATTCCTGAATGGTCTCTGCAATGATAAGATGACCCACATGGGGCGGATCAAAGGTTCCTCCGAAAAGGCAAAGCTTCACAATTTCTTTCCTTCCTCTTGCCGGTGTTTGTCAATCAATTTTTTCGCATCCTCAAGCAAGGTCTGATCAATGAACCTCCCGGTGTTGTCCTTCAGGAACGTTTCTGATTCCTTAAACTTACCGGCTACGATGAGTGTGTCCACAATCAGGAACCGTGCCTTGTCAGAAAAATCTGTGTCAAAATAAAGCTCCAAAAGACCCTCCAGGTAATTTACGGCGGCGTCATACTCTTCCATCTTCACATAGAGAATAGCGGACTCGTACATCTTTTGAGACAGTTTGTTTCGCATCTCCCGGATGGTGGCAGTGGCATTATCACGATACTCTGAATCGGGAAAGTCCTCGATGAATTCCTGATATTTCTGTATCGCCCTGTCTGTGGCACCCTGATCGAAATAGAACTTTGGAGAACTTTTTTCATAACTCTGGCAGATGCGGTAACGAGCAAGCCTGACGTGTGGACTGAATGTCATCTGACGAACCAGCTTATCATATTCGCTGATAGCGCTCTCGTATTCTTCATTGTGGAAATAAGCCTCACCCAGATAGAACTGGGCATCGTCACCGATTTCTGTATGTCTACCCCGCAAAAGGACATACTGGAAATGCTCTTGGGCACGGTAGTATTTCCGTTTCTCCAACAGTTCCATGGCCTTTTCATATCGCTCATCAATATCATCTTTGCTGAGATCGATCTCATCCTTGGCACAGCTGACCAACAAAACCGCAAACAGTGGGAAAATATATCTGAGCCTCTCAATCATTAATATTCTCTCACCATCTTATGGCCAGAGAGATCCCTCCCACGCCAGACCGGGCGAAGGGAGAAAAGGTCAGTCCCAATGCAGATTCTGTGTTTGGTGCCAATAAGCGGCGTCTCGTCTCAATGAATGCATCAAAAGCGCTAATTAAATGATTGAACATAATGGCACTGACGGTGTAGGTAGCCAGCCTGAATGCATCATTTGAATCTGCCCGCTGGTCGAGATAATTATTCTTTAAATCTGTCATGACCAGAATTTCAACGCTGTCCCCCACAGACTTTTCCTTCTCCCACCAACCGTTATTCCCGTCTTCCTTGAAAAGATCCGACCATCCTGCAACAAATTGATCATACTTGCCAATGTTCTCGTAGAACTCATGATCCTTCACAACTTCCACACCTTCAATCCAGTCCCACCCGCAAAGGGAGTCTGAACTGATGGTGGCTGTCTGGCCGGGGAGAAACAGTTTGAGGTGGTGAGTCCCTTCGCAGACCACATCACCATAACTGGATGTAAGCCATGGTGTCCTCAGCCACCATTGATAAAGATTCCAATTCTCATTGGCGAACAGTTCGTATTCAGTTTCGATCCTTTCCCCACTCTTGGTAAATGACCTCCAGCTCATCCAGGCGGCCACCTCCATCCCAGCGAAAAAGAGGGCCTTTTTCTTTGCTCCGGCGTACCACTCCCCCATACCGGGAATGGCCATGGACAAAATGAGTCCCCTGGCGGGATAAATGGTGCTGTCTACTTTAATCTGAGCTGAATCTGTTTTTGCCTCAGGCTGGATCAACAACAGTGGGCCATGAAAACGGGGTTCATAAATGAGAAGTCTCGACCCGCTTGAAAAAAGAGGAGCAATGAGGATCAGTATGACCGGTATCAGTTTTGGCTGTTTTGTCACTTAGAATCCAAAGAGAAGGGTAAAGTAAAGCCGTGAGTCGCCGCCATACTCATGATTTAGCGCGGTGAATTTATCTAATCCCCTGTGTAATTCCACGCCAATTCCCGTCGGGTAATTGTAGAATGAAAAGCCTCCAAACCGAAGCTGAACACCCACCGAACGCTTTGCTGAGAAGCTTCCTCCGTTCCCGTTCCAAGCGTCACCAAACTGGCCCATGAACCCGACTACAATATTCTGTAGAATAAACGGTCCCAAAGAAATATGGCGCTGTCTCATGATGGGGATTCTCGCTGTAGCTGTCGCCGCCACCATTCTGTTCCCTTCAAGTGCATAAAAAGGATATCCCTTTATCCCCGGCAAACCTCCTGCAAAAAAGTTGAAAAATGAATCCACTTCCGTCTCTGACATCCACCCACCAGCAATTTCAGCGGAGAGTGTCCATCGGTCCGTATTAGGTACCTCAAAATGAGCTTCACCGCTCCCCTTCACTCTGGCAAAGTTGAAATCTTTGAAGACAATCTCGAACAACGATTCTTCCGGACTGTAAAACCGATTGTTTTCCTGGCGGAAATCAAGATGAACCTTGAACCCATTACTTGGCAGGATGTCATAGTCAACCGTTCTTCGGAAAACCTGTGTGTCCCATCTCATCCCCGTATGAACACCGCTGTAGTAATCGATCCCTGACTTGCCGAAAAGCTGTTCTCCAGGAACCCACCAGAGAGCATTTGAACGGTAATTCTGATATGAGCCAAAGAGAGTGACACTGTGCCGACCCCGAAATGGAAACCTTGCCCCTCCCTCCATTTGGAAAAGCCGGTAAGCCACATCCGAGTCGATATCAATCACATCCCAAAGGGTGGATTGATTGGTGATGTGCCGCGTCATGAAAAAGACTTCCGCATAAAGCGTGGGATAAAGCGTTCTCAGTTCAAAGAGTAAGAATAGATCAAGATCAGTAAGCCTGTTAAGACCGGCACCGCCAAAAACGCTGACCCGGTTGATCACTTCATTGGATTGGAAATAGAACCCAGGTTTCATCATGCCGTAATCCAGCTGCAGTCTTGGGAAGAAAAACATTCTGGAAAATGAGTCCTCATAATTCTTAAAAACAGAATCAGGATAAGATGAATCGTCCGCCATTACAGGAGGTGGCAAGCCGTCGAATTTTGTGAAATAGTCAGGGCTGTAACCGACAACAGTTTCATCCACCAGCCGGACGGAGTCCATGAGCGCAATCCTGTAGCCACCATTTTCATAGAGGGAATAGAGCACCTT
The DNA here is from genome assembly GCA_012964825.1 of Candidatus Neomarinimicrobiota bacterium. Lineage (NCBI taxonomy): Bacteria > Pseudomonadati > Fidelibacterota > Fidelibacterota bacterium. Next base: position 50,714 of record DTTI01000073.1, on the reverse strand, counting down.
CCCGTCCCTGCTCACATCGGGCATGAATGCACCACCGAAAACGTTGGAGATATATCCTTGGCGACCATCGGAAGAATTGACGTAGAAAAGGTTGAAAATGCCTGAACGGTCTAAGGAATAGATCAGACCCCCGTTGGCCGTGGCCGTTATATCCCGTTCATCCCACTCGGGAACAGCCATAAGGTCAACAAAAGTCGTATCTTTTATATCGAGGGCTGCGATATTTCTGAAATGGCTTTCCACATAATCGAACATTAGCCACCTTTTGTTGGCATCGAAAGTAAGATTGGAAATTTGGCGTCCATCATCGAAACGTGTTATCTGTTCTGATTCCTCTGAATTCAGGTTAATCAGAAAGACATTCTGTGTCCCGTCCCGGGTTGCCAGGTAAGCCAGCAGTGAATCACCGGGAAATATAACAGGTGAAAAAGCTCTGGAACCTTTCGTCAGACGCTCCTCTTCCTCATCTTCAAATGAATAAACGTAAAGGTCGAACCATTTAGAACCTTTTCTATCCGGTTTCGATTTTTTTGTGTAATAGATCTTATCTCCTGATGAGGACCATGCCGGGGAAGAGAAAACATCTTTTGCCGTGATTTCATCCGTGCTGTCCTTGAAGGTGAAAATGCGCAAGTTGGTCTGGCCGAGAAAATCGTTTCCCTCATTGGACAAATATGCAAACCTTTCTCCATCCGGAGCCCAGGTGGGGTGGAAATTGGCAGTCCCTTTCTTCCGTATGATCTTGCCTTTTACTTCTCCGCTATTGATTGATTCGGTGAGAAGCTCATACCGTTCCATCAATGTTGTCTGAAAATCCGAAAACACTTTATCGGCCGGAAAACCGGCCGCCCCCTCAATTGCAGATTGGATTGATGCACCTGACTTACGGGATAGATTCCTGGCAATGACAGGAAGCACTTCTTGCCCGTATTTGTATGCTAGATACCGGGAAAAGGCAAATCCGGAATTATAGGTGGATTCATTCCCAATGCCCGCCTTACCGAAGGTATTCATCTCCGTGAGCGAAAGAAGATTATTGTTCAGTGCCCTGTCTCTTAGAATCATATCCCGGTGCGTATCCCAAAAGTCGTAAGTAGCCCCATCGTACATGAACTGTGCCACCCCCTCAGCAAACCACGGCGGCACGGTAGTACCGGGCAAAGGATAGGAGACTAGCGTATTGGGATAACCATACAGCACATCTTCCCGTTTTTCCGGTTCATACCTTATCCACTGAAAATAACCACCGGGCACACGCCTCCCGAACTTCATGGCCGCCTGCATGGAAACAATGTGCGTGAATTCATGGGTAATCACATTCTGTATCCAACGGTGACTTCCGCGCAGCTCCATGTCAAGAGGAGAGGCCCAAATCTCTATCTTATTGTCATAATAGTAAGCGGCACCATTAGAATAGTCATCAGTGTCAATGAAAATAATGTGAGTCTTCTCAACAGGTTCATATTGATAGAGACCTGTGACATAAGAATAGATGGTTTCCGCTGCCACGGCCCCCTCTTTGGCAGTTCTCTCCGTCCCGTTATGGAAGTGTACAGTAAAATGGTCCGTCTCGAAGGTCTTCCACGTCAATTCGGGATGATTGAATGCCACCTGCCCGAACACCGTTTGGAAAAGTAATCCAGCTATAAAGAGGGATCGTTTCACACTTTCAATTGGAAATTTTGGACCTGTTTTCCTTTGTCAGTTGATGACAGCAATTTTGAGAATCTTGGATGCCGATTTTCCAGCTAAGGTAGCTTCCACATTAGCTAAGTAAACACCGCTCTCAACCTGACTCACATCCCAAACAACTTCATTCACTTCATTTGAATGAACATTGGCTATCTTCAAACGTTCCACAAAAAAGCCCGCCAGATCATAGACGGTGATGGTAATGTTATCGACTTCACCTACGGTCACCCGAAGTGTGGTGGAACCATCATCAGCAGGGTTTGGGTAACAGTATGTTCTTTTTTTGTCAAGAATACCGTTGTTAGCCGAAACAGGTGACTCCGATAGAGAACCTGAAAAAAATCGCCCGTTGAGCAGGCCGCCGTGCTCGGACGGCCATGAATTGCCTTCATCTGCAGCTGCCTCATCAAAAAGCCACACTTCTGAAGAAGTAAGGATGGCGTTTCTCCCCTGATAATTTGCAATCATCTTCAGTTCACTTGTCTCATCCCCGGCCAAGTGAAAACTTATCCTACCGGTCCAGTCAATAATCAAAACATCCCCTTGAGAGGTTTTTGTCACAATCTCTGGATGATCGTCTCCCGTGATCTGTCCGGCCAGAAAAGGGCCTGCCGCATCCAGCTCCATTGGGAAACCGCTCAAAAGGGTGAGGTTACGGTTCAGAGCGTAAACCGTCCCTTCTGTGTCAGTCGCAATGATCTCCAATTCAGCGTCACCATCCAAGTCGACCACGCCAAGATAAACAAAACCGACTTCCTCAAAGCCTGTATAGGTGATACCATTTGTCATGCTCACTAACCCCTCTCCAGAGGTATGTACAACAGAGCCAACATCTGACAGTGGACCTCTCGTCCACCACGAAACAGTCAGTCCTTCATTCGTCACTTCTTCCCATGAAGAATCCGGTGTAATAATTACAATGTGATCATCGTAAAACAGACCAACTTTCGAAGCGTTAGTATAACCAACAACCCTTGATGGGAGAGCAAGTTGTAAGCTGGCTGACCATACTGACTCAAATCCGGAAATGGTTGAGGAATAAGATTTTATCTCCACAGCAAGTAACCCATCTCGCTCAAAAGTAAGCACAAGCTCTGGAGCCGGGCCGCTATTGGTAATTGCCAAGCGATAGTCGCCAACTGGACGAAGTGTAATCCCTTCAGGTTTGATCTCGCCAGGACCGGACCACCATAATGAATCGGACATGCCAATGATCTCCCTTTGACCATCTCCATCGAAGTCGTAAAGGAACTCCATCTGCAAAGATGAATCTGGAAATCCGTCAGCCAAAAGAGAATTGGCCAGTGTGAACGTCATCACCTTCCCCGCCTTGGTTATGTCATTGATCTCCAGATACGAATCAGCACCACTGTTTGACCGGGTACTAGGGTAGGTGTCAGGGCCGAAAGAGGGCGATTGATTTACGAAAGCAGGGTTGGCGATAGTATACTGGCTGTTTCCATCAAACCACATGTCTGACCAGAGACCTGCTGATGGATCGGTGAACAGAAATGCCGAAGGGTATCCCATATCCTGTGCGCCATCAGCCTCTTCCAAATCGATGCCACGCCTGTCACGGTTACCGTTTACTGTCTGACTCGCGAACCCTTCGGTTATTCTTTCCTCATCAATGTGCCAGATAAGCAGGCCTGAACCTGGCAGGCCCAGATCATAGTTGGGGACAGATGTCACCACCCCCGTTGTACTATCCCGCTGGAGGTTTGCCGAATCTAGGAGTACTTCAACATAGCCCCGCACGCTGATTCCCAGACCCCCAATTGCCCACCTCAGAGAATCGATGTCAACATTCTCTCTCACCCAGTTATTACGGTTTTCGATGAGAAAATATTCATTGGTAGAAATGTTTATCCGGACAATCTCATCAACTAAAGTATCTCTGGCCACCACTGTGACAGTTTGCGTGGGTGTTACGACTTGTGCCGACTCCCACCCGGCCCAGACCCTTGTCCACGGATCAGGTGGGGAAGGAACCAACCCTCTACCATTGTTCGAGCCCTGATCCATAAGTGCAAATATACCTACACCACTTTCCCCGGTTTCCAAGTCCCAAAGTGGCGGGAGCCCCACTGCAAATCCAAACATGAGGACAAATGTTCCAGTCAATCCAAACTGATAATCGCACGGCTGCGAAAGGCCGGCAAATATTTCAGAGGAAATACTGTAAAGAAGATGATTCTGCGTCTCCGGCAGGATGATACCGGAAGAAACTGCCGACCCATTTGGAAAAGTTATGGAACCGCTACCAAGCTGTTCTTCCAGAAACTGTGAATCAATATATGTGGAGGGAATATCAGTCTGCGTTGGATCTATGAACGGAAGTGAAAAGTCTTGGCCAATACCGGCATGGAAAACAATAATAATATCAAATTCGTCGAAATTTAGCACATCTTCAGCGTAAGACGCCTCCAGACTTTTTTCGAATAAACGGGCCAGTCCCTGCTGTTGAGCTTGATCATCATCGTAAGGGTAATAACTCGACATTGTCTCATTAAGCACATAGCTTGAGGATGCCTCCTCCGGCAGAATGACGGAACTATCCAGATCGATTCCGAATTTTCCTCGGGAGACGGAACGGTAGTAGTTGTCAACAGCACGTAGGTGCGCGTCAAAATAGGCCTTGTTATGTGGGGGCGGATCGATGACATAATCACCGCACTGATCCAATTCTGGTTCGGCAAGGAACGTACCGTTACCCGTGGAAGAAACGTCATCATCCGGACTGAAGCTGACCCGTAAGCCCAGAACAGAAACAGCCTCTTTTTCAAGAACCATTTGAGCATGGAGAGGGATGACGAACAGACAGATTAAAAACAGTCGCCAGATCACTTTGTATAAAAAAGTCCCGCCGTTAGAAAAGGCAGGACTTTTCAAAAAATTTCCAGAAATCCTCAGAATTCAATATTGAGAGAAAACCGCATGGTATTGGTAAGAGGGTGCCCCGGCTCTCCAAGGGTAAACCCGGCATCAAAGCCGTAGCCCGAAAACCTGAGTCCCACACCGAAAGTGGGGTTATGAATCTTTCCTGTCTTATCGTAGTAGTAACCTGCCCTCAAAGCAAAGTAGCGGGAGTACCAGTACTCGGCACCAAGATTCAGCACAGTCTCATCCAGTTCGTTTTGGAATGTTCTCGATCTGCCGGTGCCCACTTCAAGTTCTCCTGCATCGTTATACTTCCCGTAGTCAGAATCTCCCCACTCCGCCTCTGTGGGAACAAACTTGTCGGTGGCATCTTTGGTGTAGCCGCCAATTTTCCCGTCCGACACACCATTCCTCCCGGGACGGTCAATGTCACCACCCAACAGCCAGTCATCCACCCACGAAGTGAATATGCCAAGATAGATGGGATCGGTGTGAGCTTTTTCCATCCTACCTTTTGAATTGTAACTCCCACTGGGGCCCACATACTTACCTTTTTTGTCGTACATGCCCACAACACCATCACTGTTCCAATCCATGTCTGGATAGGATGCCACAAGCATTTTGTCAATATCCATGACGATGCTCAGTTTGTTGTATTCGGTGTCCACGACTTTGAAATTCAGGCCAAGAGTGAAATTTGTGGGCATGGGGTCGGCCTGTGCCTCATCGATAAAAGCAATCTTCGGACCAATGTTGGTCACCGTCACACCCATATCCAGTCTGTTGGAAAGAAAACCTTTCTGAAGATAGCCGAGGTCGAATGCGAAATCAGTAGTGACACCTTTCCCTTTCTCAGCCCCAGCGCCAATCTCAGCCAGCTTCTGATGAAGCAACTTCACGTTGAGACCGATGGCCGCGTTCCGGGAAATGAATGCTCCGTAAGAAGCGGTGGCAGCGAACATGAAGCTGTTGAATGTACCGAGATTCTCCCCCTGCTCATCGGTTCGCTGCTGCTCACCGAGATTAAGAAAAATGATATGCCCGCCCAAGGTACCCAAGGTAGGTACATGATGGCGAAAGGCAACAAATTCATAGTACATGTCAGAGACCAGGTTAGGTAACCAGTTGACATGCATGAGAGCAACCTCGGAACCTTGAAGAAACGCCAGGCCCGCGGGGTTCCAGTAGCTGGCATAAGCGTCGTTGGCCACGGCCACCTGGGCTTCACCCATTCCGCCGGCACGGGCACCGGGAGAAATGAGCAGGAACAGAGCTCCCGCTTCACTCCCTGCTTTGAGAGGCGAAATACCCGTAAAGAGAGTAACCGTTGCTAAAACAAGAGCTATTTTTCTCGACTGTTTCACCATTAGTGCGAAAAGTGGGTTTTTAACTCAATTCTGTCGCGTCTGTTCCAAACATCCTCTGAATAGAGACTATCGTTAAATATACCCGACCTCAATCATTTGTCAAAACTTTGTCCTCTCACAGGAGAGCGAGCGACAGAGCCGGAATATATGTAATGGCAAGCACTGTTAAGAGCAGGATGATGAAAAATGGCAAAGTTGCCTTGTACACTTCAGGCATGGAGCGGTTGAAACGGTACGCCGACAGGAAAAGGTTCATCCCCACAGGCGGTGTGAGATAACCAAGCTCTAGGTTCGCGATAAAAATGACCGCCATATGGACAGGGTCGATCCCAAAGTAAATACCCATGGGTTTTATGAGGGGCACAACCACAATGATAGCAGAAAAGATATCCATGAGGCAGCCGACGATAAGCAACATCACATTGAGAGCCAAAAGGAATACATACTTACTCTGAATATTCTCCCTCACCCAGTCCAGGGCCAGGAGCGGCACCTGGGCATCCACCAGATAGCTGGTAAACCCCATAGCCACACCAAGAATGATCAACACACCACCTACCAGCGTGGCACAATCCACAATCACTTTGGGAAGGTCGTTCAGTTTCAAATCTTTGTAGACAAACACCTCAACGAATAAAACATAAACAACCGTAAACGCCGCCGCCTCCACAAGCGTGGTAAAACCGCCAAAGATACCGATGAGAATGAAGGCGGGAATAAACACTTCCCATTTGGCTTTCCAGAAAGCCTGAAATGCTTCTGCTGGTTGGAAAGGTTGCCTTGTGACTTTCGAGATAAATCCCTGCCTTACGCCCCACATTGCTACCATGGCAACGAGGAAAAAACCCGGGATAATACCAGCCAGGAAAATCTTGTTTATTGGGACACCCGCCGTCACACCATAAATGATAACCGGGAGGCTTGGCGGAAAAAGCAAACCGAGGGAACCTGACACTGTGATGAGCCCTACAGAGAACTCGCGAGGATACTTTTCGGAAATAAGCATGGGAAGAAGCAGTCCTCCCAACGCCAGGATGGTGACACCGGAACCGCCGGTGAGGGTGGTGAAAAAACCGCAGAGAAGAGTGATCATGACGGGCGTTCCACCTGGAATCCACCCAAACCAGTGCCGGAACACTTCAATAAGCCGCTTGGAAGCACCGCTTTGGGCAAGGATATATCCCGCCAAGGTGAAAAGAGGAATGGTGGGAAGTGTAGGCGAAACAACAATTCTGTACATTTCTGCCGGCACAGCAGCAATGGGTACTCCATCATACCAGAAAAAGAGAACGGCAAAACCACCCAGTCCGATAAAAATGGGAGCCCCAAAAGCAAGTGAGACTATGATGGCAATCACACCAGCCCATAATACGGTGGGCGTTTGGAGAGTCTCTCCCAGTCCCATAGCCCCAATGACAAGGGGAATGGCTATAAGCAGAGCCCGGTAGACAGGTTCTTTTTTACTCGTTCGCAACATCTCCATGGCGATGAAAAAGAAACCCAGAGGCATGATTACTTCCACAACCCAGATAGGAATACCCGGCAGAAGATCCCTAGGATATTCTGATTCGGTCTTGACCAGGATAAAACTGGCGTAGGCAAGAATGAGGCTCACAGTAATGGCTACGCCTCTGGCAAACCAGTAACTGAATCCCTTCCTTCCATCTGTTTCTATCTCTATCGGCTGTGTGAGGGAAAGGAGTCGGTTCTCTCGGGCGGCGATAATGGCACCCAGGAAGCCGATCCAGAGCGTCAGGTGCTGTACAATAATGGTGGAGCCAGGAACTCCCGGAACACCCATGACACGAGTGATAGCTTCCACGCACGGCAGGAAGGCCATGGAAAGAAGTGCCGCCAGGACCAGCGTGTTTTCCCACCATTCAAATGTTCTTGCAACTGCATGTGCTGATTTTTGAGAAAAGTTCATCTATTTTCCAGCAAATTCTTTTTAAGCTCAATTGCCCTGTCAAAAATTCCTGTGGGAACAAGGCTCCCCCGGATATGGGGATAGAAAGATATGATCAGTTCCTCCCACGCTTTTCGATCTTCAACGGATGGCTGATTAATGTTGAGGCCGTTCTCAACCATCACCTGGAGGGCCTTTTCCATCTCTGAGACCAAAGCTCTCGTCTCCACCTCCATCTCTTTACTGATTCCCTCCAGAATAGGTTGATATTCAGCGGGAATTTTACTCCACATTTTTTCACTGATGATCAATCCACCGATCATGGGGGCCCACTTTAGGTCCAGCATGTTTGGTGCAAAACCAAACCACTGGAAAGAGAGTGCAACAAGAGGCGTGGTAGAAAATGCATCAATAACGCCCGTCTGTAGAGAGATAACAACATCCACAGATGCCAGAGGAACGGGATGAAAGCCCCCTTTGCGCCACAGCTGCTCACTGGCATAATCACCAGCCCAACTGAAATGCCGCATGCCTTTCAGATCCGACGGCTCATACATGGGCTCCCGGGTGAACCAGTAGGCCCACCCCACATCGGCCCACGCCAGAAGTTTGAATTCACTATCCGTAAGACCTTGCTCCAGTTCGGGCATGAGAATATTTCTTATAGCGTCCAGTTCCTCAAAAGAGTCCACCAGCATGGGAATATAGAAAACAGACATGTCACGGCTTATTTCAGCCAGCCCCTCGATGGTGACTGCTGCAGCATGGAGTTGCCCGATTCTGATCTTCCTGATCACATCTCGCTCATCACCGGCGACGCCTGCGGGATAAATTCTCAATACAACCTCCCCTTCAGTGGCGTCCCGCCACTTCTGTCCCAACTCCAGCAAAAGATTGTGCCACGGAGAACCTACGGGAGCTAGGGTAGCCATCTTTATAACAGTCTTTCCTTCCATTGGAAAGGATGAAAAAAAGAAGAAAAAACCGACGAGTGAAGCCAGTCGCCTAAAAGAACAATTCATCCACTCTCTCTCTGAGCCACTGTGCCCGCTCCTGCGCCAGAATATTGGCAAGCCGCTGGCCAAGAATTTCATTCACGTCAACAGCCTGCGCCTTATCAAGAAGTTCGAGAAATTCTTCCTTGTCCTGATTTCTGACCGAAATGGATTCAGCATAAGAGATATAAAGAGAAGCCCGGCTCCCTTCTGATAGTTCCAAGGCACGGTTGTAATGTTGTTTTGCAACCTCCGGAGCCGAGCTTCCACCATCAGGGCGGCTCAGTGTATAGGTAAACATCAGGTCATGAAGGGAGCCTTTGTCATAGGACTCGTCAAGTTCCAGTCCCCTTTCAATAAAGTGACCCACGTTTGGTAATTCGATAATGGCGGAGGGATTGTCCTTTGATGAAGAGATAAGTAGACCCCAGGCGGCGGCAGTCCAGTAGAGTATGGGAAGGTCTTCCTTACTCACCCTGGCAAGAGCCGATTGGGGATCGGAGCTGTAGCTCTTACCGAATCCGGGGTATTTTGCCTCGAGAGCAGCCATTCCATAATCCCGGGCCCGCAATAGTAGCTTTCCGCCTCGTTTGGCCAGCCTCCTGGACTCACTGAAATTTTCATCCAAAGCAATTTCGGCATCCCGCACAATGAACGCATAGGCATAAACAGTAAAGACCTGACAGGCGGATGTGAGAAGAACAGGATTCCCCGGCGACTGCTGGATCAACAGCTCAATAAGTTTCATGTTGGTTGGAAGCGACTCCCTCACGAGATCGGGATCATCCTCGGAAAGGTAAATGGCTGATATGCTGTCACCTGCGGAATTGAGCACACTCCCTAAAACAAATTCCCTCATTGAGCATCCTGTTAGAGATAAAAAGAAAAAAGTGGCGGTGATTAACCGAAAAATCAAGCTCATACCAGCTGAGTATTAATCCAATTCACTGTAGAGAGGAAACTGATCACACATTTCCTTCACTTCATTTCTGACGATCTCGGTCACTGATTCATCATCAGGAGCCTGAATGACACGGTCAATCAAATCAACAATCTGAACCATTTCATCAGCTCCCAATCCTCGTGTAGTCATAGCAGGCGTTCCGATTCGAATTCCGCTTGTAATCATGGGGCTTCTCTCATCGTAGGGAACCATATTTTTGTTAACTGTTATACCAGCCGCTTCCAGACTGTTCTCGGCTTTTTTCCCTGAAAGTTCCTTGTTTGAGAGATCAATGAGGATAACATGGGTGTCAGTGCCACCGGAAATAAGATAATAATCTTTGCTCATGAAAGCTTTTGCCATAGCCTTTGCGTTGGCGATGATAGCTTTGGAATAGACTTGAAATTCTGGCCGGAGCGCTTCGCCAAAGGCGACTGCTTTTGCAGCGATAATGTGCATGAGTGGGCCGCCCTGAATACCTGGCATGACGTTGGAATCCAAGAGTTCAGAAACATTCTTCGTACGGCCTGATTTCGGTGCAATAATTCCCCACGGATTCTCCCAGTCGCTCCCCATGAGGATGAGACCGCCCCGGGGCCCGCGCAGGGTCTTGTGCGTGGTCGACGTCGCCACATGGCAGTGTGGCCACGGACTTGGGTGAATTCCGGTCGCCACGAGACCGGAAGGGTGAGCAATATCTGCCATGAGAAATGCACCCACTTCATCAGCAACGGTTCTAAAATTTTCAAACTCAATAAACCTTGGATAAGCGCTTCCGCCACAGATGATGAGCTTCGGCTTGGCCTGTCGGGCCTGTTCTGCAAATTTGTCAAAATCCACACGTCCCGTATCCTTTTCCACTTGATAAGAGACTACATTATATAGTTTCCCGGAAAAGTTGACAGGGCTTCCGTGGGTCAGATGTCCACCGTGGGCCAGATCTAGGCCCATGATGGTTTCCCTGGGCTGGAGAAATGTGAAAAAGATAGCCATGTTCGCCTGAGAGCCTGAGTGAGGCTGAACATTGGCATAGTCGGCATTAAAGAGCTTTTTGGCGCGGTCACGAGCAATGTTCTCAGCTTCGTCCACCCACTCGCATCCTCCATAATAACGTTTACCAGGATATCCTTCGGCATATTTGTTGGTCATTACGCCGCCGGCCGCTTCGAGAACCGCCTGGCTGACGAAATTCTCAGAAGCGATTAATTCAAGAGTTTCGTTTTCTCGTGAGATTTCGCTGCGGATGGCGGAAAAGATTTCAGGATCACAATCGCGAAGACCTGCGGATGCAACTGGTTTAATCGTCATTGGTGAACAGTGCGGATAAGCGACTCACAAATTTAAAAGGGAACACACGTCTTCACCAGCACAATGCAAAGACGCCGGAACATGTCCGGCATCAAAAGTTAATAATGATCTGTGGTATTACGGTTAATTCCAGCTTGGGTCTTTCTTTATCGGTTCTGAGACCCACGCATAGCATTCACTTTTCGGGGAAATAGAACCTTGACGCTTTACATCTTCATCAAGCATAAACCAGTCAGTTTGACCGAAAACAAGGTCGTCACGGTTATTTTCGAGATAGATACGATCACGCTTATACCTGTTGTGACCTTTGTCTTCGGCCATTTTAAAGTAGTTGTATGCAAGTGCTGCTACTATTTTGTCATTAGTGGTGGGAAAGTTTTCGCGACAATCTTGAAATGCGGCGTAGTAGACACTTCCCTTCGCACCGAATGATTCACCATTATCAGACGCAGTTTTAATGGATTCCTCGGCCCATTTCATAGCCTTTCCATAATCGCCAATAGCAGTGTTTACCTTCACAATCTCCAAAATTGTTTTGAAATCCCTGGGGTCAAGATCGTAAAGTTTTTCGTAAGCACCTGAAGCTAATTCAAGATTATCAATCTCAGAATATGCTGTAGCCAGTTTCTGCAAAACGAGTTTGTTGGTCACCGATCCACTGTTACCACCATCGCGGCGGAGTTTGTTCAATACCTCCACAGCTTCTTCTTCCTCTCCAGCTAACATAAGCTGATCGGCAAGGTCGATCCCGAAAGAATAGTTGGTCGGATTGTCTTCGAACCTCCGCCGGTGGATATCCAGAGGATCCTTGCCGGTGGCTTCAAAAGCCTGAGCAAGGTCACCTTGAGCATTTTTGTTGTTAGGATCAATCTCCAGTATCCGCTGGAGCACGAAAACCTGGTCGTCGTAGCGGCCAACTTTGGCGTAGAGTTCACTGAGGCTGTTTAACGGATCTAAATCATCAGGCGTTAGGTCGATGAGATTTTCATATTCAAAAATTTCTTTTTCAGCATTTCCTAACCTCTTGTAAGCATAGGCTAGCCTTTTGCGCAAATTGACGTTGTCAGGAAGACGCTTCAAGCCCTGAAGAAGTACATATTCTGAACTGTCGAACCTGCCGAGGAATTCATAAGCAATGGCCCAGTACTGGAAAATTTCCTCCTCACTGCCCTTATCACATCCCAAATCAACAAGCTCACCATAAACTCGCGAAGTTGAGTTCCAGTCTTTGTTCTTGTAGTACTCAGCAGCACTGCTTAAAAGTCGTAAACATTGCTCTTCACTCACTGGTTCGGGTGCTGCCAATTCCTCTTCAACAGGGGAAGGAGGTACACATGCTGAAAAAACGAGTGCCACAAGCATGACAACTTGCGCAGTTTTAAAGGAGAAAATTTCTCTCAAGGAATAAAAAGTCATGTTATCTCCTCTTACCTTTTACCAGCCACAGGTCACCAAGAGTAAGTCCGACTGAAAACTGATTTATTGATTCAGGATCTTCGGTAAGGAACCCGCTTCTCTGCGAAACTCTGAAGCCGAAATCCAGCTGATTTTGAGTCAGCCCGAAAGGAACGCCAATACCGAAAGATAACCCCATCTCAGTCAGATTATTTTTGGGCCCGCGAATATAGTGTGACCTTCGGAAAAATCCAACACGGTAGTGGACCTTGTCCATAATATCCCTTGAACCATAGATCTTTTCGCGTGTTAGTCCAATGCTTATTCTGTTTGCTTTACCAACTTCACCATCGAGCGTATTTAAATTTTTTGTCTCCGGGGAGCCAAAAGATCTGATGAACATTTCAGCGCCGGCATGAGTTGATGACGAAATGTGGTATACCAATCCGCCGCTGAGAGTAGAGGGCAAGACAAAATTCATTCTAGGTTGTGCGTCCGGTTCAACATATGTAAATAAATCAGTTCTTACAATATACTGATTGCCAAAGGGTAATTGAAAACCTGCAAACGCCGACAAACGCCGGTTTTCAATCGTCGGTACAAATCGGTAATACCCCGATAGCATGGTCCCTTTGTAGGCAAATCTCCTGGCATAATCGGATGATCTATAGTCTATGTGGCTGACGGTGTGTTCATCGTAAACACCGAAAAGGAAATCGAATCGAATTCCGATGGTATGTTTTGGTGAGACCTTCCAACCAGCGCCTGCAAACATTGTGCTGATACCACCGGAACCGTCCATTGTTTTTGACAGGGTAAGCGTATCCCCAGAAAAGACCTCTGAAGTGGTATCTGCCATCAAATCAAAAGATTTACGTGTTACTGGGGTCATCCCCAAGCCAAGAGCATATTTACCCTGAATCGGAACAATTAAAGCAGCACTTGACAGGGTACCGAATCCGGAGCGAAAACCCTCGGTGCTCACTTCTTTTGCGTTATAATGACCCATGAGATAAGTAAAAACGAGATCGGTCCAAGTTGTTGGATTTGACGGTGAAAAACGGCTGTTGAAAGAAGGGATTAGCCCTGTACTGGAGAGTCCGAGACTGGCCGCATCTGGACTGTCTAGAATAATACCGTGACCTACAGCATTGTAGGGCGATTGAGCCACCAGACAAGTGGAAAACAGTAGAAAGAAAAGACTACGGAATTTCATAAAAAAGCTCCAGCAACGGCTGCCCCAGGGCTGAACTGTCAGAACGCACAGCCGCATAATCAAAAATCGATCCTGAATTAATCATCTTCAGCTTAAAACCAAGATTCACAATAGTTTTATCATCAACCTCTCTCTCACTGATAAGAGACTGAAGTAAATCGGTCACATCCAGTTTCAATACTGATCCACTTGGTGCCGCTGAAAAGGATCTGGCAAAGGAGGCAGTAAGATGGTTGTAAATGTCTTCAGTCAGCACTTCTCCCCAACCCCAGTTCGTGACAGTGTCTTCCAGCGCGTAAGCCTGGAAAAACAGTGAGTCCAGCGCTCCTGCTGAGCTGTGGGCTTCATCTATGGTGAGTATTAGCTTGGCTCGCCCCACGGATGCATTTTTGGGAATATTCATGGAAGCTAAATCAGCTTTCACAACTGTCACCAAACCAGCTGCAACGCCAATGTAACTGTAGCTTGAATCAAAAAGGCCATTCTCCAAGCTGGGTGGAATGAAAAGTGTCGCATCCGACTGACCGTTGAAAACACGGGTCGAGTCCACAACTGTTTCTGAGGTGTCTGAGTCATCTGTTGGTTGATGCATGAATATTCTCAGAATAGGTCCATAGATAGGACTGTCAGAAGAATAAAATTTCAGCATGAAATCAGAGTCTTCAGGTGACCCCAGCAGATAGAGCCAGCTCCCTTCCGCTGTATCGCCTAGGGTTGTAACAAGTGTGGAGTCCACGGAGAACCGAAGATGTATCAGTCCTGTGGTATCACTGGCAAATCTGGAGGAAAGCTTTGGGAAATCTTCAGTTATCCAGTCAACATTGGTGTAGTTAGATTCCAGTTCAACATAGTTGGAATCCCTCCTGAAATAACCCATAGTAATTGTACTTTCATCAGGGATATCGCCAGAGAAAGTGCTGTCCAGCGTGAACTGAAAATAACCGCTGTCTATCTCAAAGTTTGCCCAGTTTAAAATGGTATGAGATTCAAATTCCACCAGCGTCCGGGAAGCGTCAAATTGTTCGTTGCGTCCCACATAGATGCTGTGTAGTCCTCCAAGAGTTGGCGGCACCTGATAAGTCTTAAACTGGAAAGATGCTGTTGAGGCTACCTGGGACTGAAGCGGAGCATCATCCAAATTTGTGACAAAAGCTTCACTTTCACAGGAAATGAGGAAAAGTGAAACGATGGTGCAGGGAATCCTTAAGCCGAGATGATTCATTCGCCGGTCTTAGAGATGATGAAAACTAAAATGGAAAGGCCTATGTCAAGCTGAAAGTGTGTTGAAGAATTTTATGAATACTGTCAGCGGCTGATTCAACTGAAGTTTCATCTACATTCTTTAGATTTATGACCTTAAGTTTTTTCTTGATGCCAGCAATATGGGGTTTAAAGTCTGCATGGCCTGAAAGTTCCTTTGAAATCTTGGCATTAGGACCATCCACAGCAATGACAAGATCTGCATTTGTGGCAGCTACCGCAAGACAATTGAGTTCATCGCGAGCAAACTCTTTTGGCAATTCCACTCCCAGCTTTTCGAAGGATGAAGCTGAAACTTTGGAATAATCATCAATTGAGTGAATAAGCTGGACTGTCTTGATACCCTTATAGAATTCCAGATCGGAAAAAAGCTGGTTGTAAAGGATAGGGACAAAAGACGATTGCCAATCGTTACAGATTATGATGTCAGGCGCCCAAAAAAGATTAACCAGCATTTCTAGCGCAATCTTACTGTAAAAACCAAACCGGTTATCATTATCAGACAGCGGCCGGCCGTTCTTCGCTTTGTAGAGAAGTGTTGTTAATGGTTGAAACCAGTCAGCATGTTCCATGAAGTAAACCTGAACTCTTGTTTTTGGAATAAAAGCTGATTTCGCTGAAGCGATTTGAATCTCGCCGCCAATCTCTGATTCGATCTTTCTGAGTCGGATCACCTCACGAAGAGTATACTTGCGCTCACTGATATATCCGTACTTAGGGGAGGTAAGCCTGATATCGTGTCCTTGCTGTTGAAGCTTGATTGGGACATTTTTGCAAAAAGTCGCGAGGAAAGATGTCTGAGAAAAGGGAACAATCTCAGATGCAAGAAAATATATTTTCATTTATTGAATCTCCAAAAATATCTAAATAGAATAGCGGGTTACAACTGACGAAGGTACTGTTGCGCTCGCTGGTAATATTCGCTGCCGGGGTAATGGTCTACCAGCTTCTGAAACTCAGCCCTTGCCTTCTCAGTATTGCCAATCTTTTGATAGCAGATTCCAAGCTTTAACTGTGAATCGTCCCACTTGTCCTGTTCTTTGAACTGGAAAACTTTTTCGAATTCAAGTACAGCCCGTTTATAGTTCTTCAAAGCATAATAGGATTCGCCAAGCCAGAATTGACTGTTATCTGCAAGCTTGTGATCAGGATCTCCTGTTACTAGGCGCCCAAATCCCTGAATAGCCAAGTCATAGTTACCATCATTGTAGGAACTCAGAGCACCAATATAGCTTCTCTTATAATCATCACCGCTAATCCTAGATGCTGAGACATCAATGGTGCCTGATTTGAGATCATAAAGTTCATTGAAACTTCGTGTCAGCGTAACAATTTTATTCTCAATCATCATCAGCTGCTGAAGGAGCTGAAAGTTGATGCTGTCCGTGTAAGCTGCTTTGCTCTCTAGAGTTCTTATTTTGTTCTGGATCGTGTTGATCCGGTTAATGATTAAAATGGTGGTACTGTCGGATTGAGCTTTCGCCCGGACCATACTCTCCATTGCATTTTCCACATCAGGGATGACAATACCAAGCAACTGGTTCACTTGCGTCTCCAGTGTGGACACCTTGTCTTTCAAATCTCTATCCTGCAATGACTGGGTCTGAGCCGTGGTAAAAGCAGTAATAAAAACACCACAGAAAAAAAGTGGAAAAAGACGGGAAAATTGGGAGGCAGAGTTGCGATTCATAGTCGCCAGAAGACAAATTGGGCTACTCATCAGGTATTAACGTAGTCAAATTTACCTCTATTTGTCAATTTCACCAATCTGTTTAGTGGTCATACTTCAAGCAGTTTCTGAGAGTAAGGCCGGTTTATTCAATCGTTGGTCTCAACGCTCATGTTCATGGCCAGACCCAGCATGGAATAACAGGAAACAAGGAAAGTCCCGCCATAGCTGATAAACGGTAAAGGCAAACCTTTTACTGGTAGAAGATTCACAGTCATACCAACATTTATGAAGATGTGAGACATAAAAAGTGCAGCAATACCGAACAATACGAGGCTGGGGAAACGCTCCGAAGTTCTGTAGGCACGCTGAACCATGTCAAGCACCAGGACGGCAAAAAGAACCAGAATGAATGCCACAGCAATAAATCCAAATTCCTCTCCTATAACTGAAAATATGAAGTCTGTTTCCTGCTCAGGGAGGAATTTCAGGTGTGTCTGAGTACCCCGCCCGAAGCCTTTACCCCAGAGGCCGCCGGAGCCTATGGCTGTCTGAGACTGTATCACCTGATACGCAGCACCCAGTGGATCTCGGGTCAAATCAAGAAGAACAAGCACGCGTTCCTTCTGATAAATATGCAGACCGTTCCATAGTAAAGGAGTCAGCAGACCGAGGAAAATATTCACAAAGAAGTTAGTCAGCATAACCCGAAGTGTCGTCTGGGAGAGATACAGAACAACAGCTATCAGAATTATCCAGGCTGTGAAAGTGTAATAGTTAAAAGCAGTGATGATGCTCAATATCGGTGCTAACAGCAGAAAAATGTGAAGAGGTTTGACGCCTACCCAATAGAGCAGCGGGATCAGCGGCGCCATAACAATGACAGCCGAACCTAAATCCGGCTGTTTGACAACAACAACGGTCGGTATAAGAACTGCAACAATGGGCACGAACATAGACCGGGCCTTTTTCAGCTTGAACCTGTTATCTGACAAGTATCTTGCAAGGGCAATAATAACAAGCCATTTCATAGTTTCAGCCGGCTGATAACTGACTCCGCTCAGTGATACCCAGCGATATGTTCCTGCAACAGGTCCAGTAAGATAAGGGAGAAAAAGTGAAGCGAAAGCGAGCACAACAGCGATGTAGGAGTATTCGTGAATAAATCGCTTTGGTATGGCAAAAAAGAAGAAAAAAGTTCCAATGGCAGGAAAAAACCAGAAGAGAAATTTCACAAAACGGGATGACATGGAAAGGGTAACACTATCTTGGGAAATGCTGTACAGAGCCATAAGACCAAATACATTCAGAATGAAAACCAGAACGAGCCAGTGAAGAGGGGCATCTTTCAGTTTATTGTAGAAGTTCATGACTGTGCGGCCAGGTTGGCGCTTCCCACTCTGAAATATGATTTGATTAATTTCGCAGCAATGGGTGCAGCAGTAGAGCCTCCTGTCCCGCCATTTTCTATAATAATACTGATGACAAAAGTCTCGCCTTCTCCTTCGGCAAAACCGACAAACCAAGCATGAGGATCTCCGTGGGGATTCTCAGCCGTACCTGTTTTTCCGTACACCCTCACATCGGATGCTGCCAATTCTTTGTCAAAGGCGGTACCACTACTCTTGTTCACAACATCAAATGTCATTCTGTGAATGGCTCTCCAAGTGGCTGATTTTATCGGTATTCTTACCGTCTCGTCTATCGTACTTTTTTCCACAAGCCTTGGCCGATGCTTCTCCCCTTTCATGGCAACAATTCCTATAAACTGGGCCATTTGCAGAGGTGTTACCAAAATGTCGCCTTGGCCA
The DNA here is from genome assembly GCA_012964825.1 of Candidatus Neomarinimicrobiota bacterium. Lineage (NCBI taxonomy): Bacteria > Pseudomonadati > Fidelibacterota > Fidelibacterota bacterium. The sequence continues at coordinate 32,272 of DTTI01000073.1, read as the reverse complement.
ATAGAAAGGTGCAGAAGCGATCCTTTGGCCCACCCCCACCGCCCGTATTTTTTGTTCATGTAGGCCCTGTCCGCTACCAGGCCATTGCTTTCATCTGGCAGATCTACCCCTGTTAGCATTCCAAAACCGAACAGTTTCGCGTAAGCAGCCCATGTATCGATGTTCATTCGCTCAACCAGTTGATAAAAGTAAACATTGCACGACTCTACTATTGCCCTCGAAAGATTTACACGACCATGTCCATTCTGTCGCCAACATCCAAATGTCCGATCGCCAAATTCGTAACTACCCGTACACTGAATGCTCCACTTCTCATCCACCAGACCTCGCTCAAGTGCAGCGATGGCTGTTATAAGTTTCATTGAAGAACCGGGTGGATAGAGCCCAAGGACGGCCCGGTTAAAGAGGGGACGGTCTACGTCAGCGGAATAACTCCGCCACTTGTCCAGATTCATGCCGGCGGAAAAATCACTCAGTGGAAAATCGGGCTTGCTGGCCATGACGAGAATTCCACCTGTTTCTGCATTCATAATCACCACGGCGCCTCGATTACCATCAAGCAATGATTCCGCTTTTGACTGCAGGCCCGCATCCAGTGTAAGGCGCAAGCTTTCCCCCGGCTTGGAGAGAATCGGTTTGCGATCGATCAAAGTGCCCACTTCCCTCCCCAGAGCATCAACCTGCCTGAATTCAACACCTTTAACACCTCTCAGTAAGTACTCATAATACTTTTCCAGCCCTTGAAAGCCAGAATAGTCACCTAACGCATAATCACCCTCCTCCGTGGCATTGAGCTCTTCTGTAGTGATTTCACGAAGATAGCCGAGGACATGGGAAGCTCTTATATCTGTCATACTGGGGTAAAATCTCACCGGAAATTTTGTAGAGAAAACTCCGGGCAGCTCATTCCTGTGTTCTTCAATTAGACTCAGTTTGTCTAAAGTAACGTTCCTTGCTATAAGAGCTGGTAGGAAACGTCCTTGGTGATACTTCTTTAAATTTTGCTGAAGATCCTCTTGATCCCGATCGAGATATCTGGCCATCATACTCATCTGCACATCTTCATCAATGAGTTCATCCTTGATAACTGAAACAGCATAAATGGATTGGTTAGCCGCTAGGATTTTATCGTTCCTGTCGAGGATATGACCTCGTGGCGCCGGGTTGGTAACCATGCGAACCCTGTTCGCGTCGGCCACAAGTTTATATTGGTCATGTCGATAAATCTGAAGGTAGTAAAACCGCCCCAACAGCAAAGCAAACAACAGCAGGATCACCGCAAAAGAAACGTCCCGTCTCCGGACAGGAACATAAATTTCTGTCCTCAGCACAGCTTTCTCAATTAGCAGGTGGTTTGATGGTGCTGAGGGGTTTGATCACCTGAAACATACCTATGAAAATGAATGTGTAGACTGCAGAGAAGATATAGGTTTTCCAAAAGATACTTGAGTTGGTCTCAAAAACAGACTGATAATTGACATAAATGAAAATGAAGAAATGAGCCATCATTATTCCGACCCAAGCAGCATGAAAAGTAACTGGGCTCATACGGATATACCTCCCCTGAAGCCTTCCCACCAGGAATCCTGTGAGTGACTTCGTGAGTGGTGCAAGGCCCATGAGCGAACCGGCGCTTAAAATATCTTCCACCAGCCCAAGGGTAAAACCGGCAACAACTCCTGTGAGACTTCCCCATCTTAGTGAAAGATAAACCACGAATATAAGAATAAAATCAGGCCGGAGACCCCTTATGGTGAGGAAATCGCTTAGGATCATCTGAAGAAACAGCACGGCCAAACCGTTCAAAAAAGGTACAACGCGATTCGCCATTATTCACCGCCTATGACAAACAGATGACCCAAAGTGGTAAAATCGGTGTTGGCTTTCGATACAGCGACCTTGTGCAGCATTTCAGGCTGGTCAATGGTGCCTGTAACATAGCCCACAGCCAGATTGGGTGGAAATATGTCACTGTAGCCCGAAGTGACAATCCTCTCACCTACTTCAATCCCCGTAGCTTTGGGGATCTCCCACACTTCAAAGACATCTCCTTCTCTCCAGCGCATAATGCCGATAGTCCCGCTTTTCTCCATTTTGACGCTCAACCGGAAGCTGTAGTCCGTCATAAGCTGAACCACGGTTGTTGTCGGACCCACTGAGACGGTTTTTCCCACCACACCGTCAACACTTACCACGGCAAGGTTAGGCCTCACATCTTGTTGAGAACCGACATTGATGTTCACCACTTTCATGAGCGGTGAAAGTCCAGTGCTGACCACCCGGGTAGGCAAAAGAAACATGCCCACCGATTCCTTATAATCCAGCATGGCTTTAAGACGCTCGTTCTCGGTCTTGTATTGCAACATTTCAGAATTGAGAAGAGAGAGCTGCACAGCCTTTGCTCTAAGGACGTCATTCTCTTCCCTCAGGGTACCAATCCCCTGTACCCAGTTCCCGGGTGCGTAAATGACGGACAGAACGGAATTGACCTTCCCACGGAGGATCTGAACATCAGGTGACTCGTTATTCGAAAGGAGGAGAAGTGAGAGTGCTACTGAGAAAGTGAGAAAGAACCAGTCACGATTATCAACAATAAAGCCGACGAGCCTTCGCATCAACAGCTACAAAAGCACATCTGTGTACTTCTTAATATCGGATAAAACCATACCGGTGCCTCTCACCACGTCTGTGAGGGGACGTTCAGATAAGTTTGCCGGAAGATTTGTTCTCTCCCTGATATTCTGATCAAGCCCTTTAAGCATTGAACCGCCACCGGTAAGAATAATACCCCTTTCAAGGATATCAACGGCGAGCTCGGGGGGTGTCTTTTCAAGTGCTCTTTTGATTACATCGACGATCTGAGTAACACAATCCTTCAAAGCTTGACGGATCTCGTCGGAGGAGACTTCAACCGTTTTGGGGATACCTGAAACCAAGTCCCGCCCCCTTATCTGGATAGGCGTCTCATCCATTCGCATTGCGCTGCCGACTTTTATCTTGATCTTCTCAGCCGTTGGTTCACCAACGTCAAGTTTGTGCTCATTGCGGAACCACTGAACAATAGCTTCATCCATTTCGTGGCCGGCGATCTTGATCGTCTCTTTGGTTACTACCCCATTGAGAGCGATGACCGCGATCTCGGAGGTGCCACCGCCAATATCTACAATCATATTCCCCACCGGTCGGGAAATGTCTATTCCGATTCCTATCGCAGCAGCCACCGGCTCTTCGATAAGGTAAACTTCTTTTCCGTTTGCGCGCTCAGCAGAATCCCGCACCGCCTTTCGCTCTACCCCCGTTACACCGCTCGGCACGCAGATCACCATCTTGAACCGTGCAATGGGACTGAAATTGATTTTCTTCACAAAACCGAGGAGCATCCCATCTGTCGCTTCAAAGTCTGCAATAACACCATCCTTGAGAGGACAGATGGTTTCAATATCCCGGTGTGTCTTCCCAACCATCAAGCTGGCCTCTTTGCCTACAGCCAGAACGGATCCGTCATTTATGTTTCTTGCAATGATGGAAGGTTCATTAATGATGATACCCTTGGAACGAACCCAAATCAAAGTGTTGGCCGTTCCTAAGTCTATAGCTATGTCGCCGGATACCCAGCCTGCCGAACCTATACCATTCTTGACTATACTCACCTGCTCACTCGAAAGATGAATGTTCTGTAAAGTGGTCTCCTCGGATTAATCGCGGAGATTCAAAATTACCTACAAGTTCTGTCTAAATCAATCATAATAGAGAGATTAGAATCGGTGGGGTCTAGCTTGAGCATTAAATTGGACAAGGAAAAAATGACAAACTTTATAAGGAGTTTCCACTGATGAGTAAGATCACACTTTATCACAATCCCCGTTGACGAAAAAGCCGGGAAGCCGTGCAGCTTCTCAGAGGTAACGGGGTTGAACCGAAGATCATCGAATATTTAAAGAATCCCGCCGATGAATCGACACTACGATCCCTGGCAGGAATGATGGGTCTCAGACCAAATCAGTTCATCCGAAAAGGCGAGGCCGAGTTTAAGACGCTCAACATGAAAAAGTCCCTTGAGGATGATGACATCCTGTTCAGCGCAATGGCGAAGCACCCCAAACTGATGGAGCGCCCCATTGCTGTAACTGGCCGGCGGGCAGTGCTGGGTCGGCCTCCGGAAAAGGTCCTTGAACTGTTAAAATAGCTTTGGACTACTTTCTGGTTGCGCTTGTTGCTTTTGTCGCCTCCGGGCTGACACTTTTTTCAGGTTTTGGCCTAGGTACTCTCCTATTACCAGCTATGATTCTTCTCTTTCCTCCGCAAGCCGCCGTGGCGGCCACTGCTGTTGTCCACTTGGCGAACAACTTGCTAAAACTGACGCTCTTCGGTCGCCATTGCAAAATTGATGTTCTAACAAAGTTTGGGTTTATCGCTATTGTGGCTGCTTACGGCGGAGCGAAACTTTTGGTGAAACTTGCTGAACAGCCCCCTCTTTTGTCCTATTCATTGGCGGGCTACCAAATGGTCATTTTACCCGTAAATTTCACCATGTCCGTTCTGATATTCTTCTTTGCACTTTTTGATCTCTTGCCACAAAATAAGAATCTCCAGTTTGGTCCCAAATTCCTACCTGTGGGCGGACTGGTGAGTGGATTTTTTGGCGGGCTTTCCGGGCATCAGGGCGCCATGCGGAGTGCTTTCCTGGCCAGTTCCGGATTGAGCAAAAAAGCGTTCATTGGGACGGGTGTAACCATCGCTTGCCTTGTTGACATTACACGTATCTCTGTTTACGGTGTAAATCTTTCATCCATCAGCGGGGAGAATATGGCACTCATGGGCGCGGCGTGTGCGGCGGCGTTTCTTGGTGTCTTTATCGGTCAGAGAGTTCTAAAAAAAGTGACCATGGATCAAATCCGAAAGATCGTTGGGATTGGTTTGATTCTGGTCTCCGTGGCGCTGGGTGGCGGGATTATTTAACTATAATGGTAATGTTGGGGACACAATTATGACCAAACGCATTACGCGAAGAGAATTCACAAAACTAACTCTAACCGCTGCTATTCTTCCCGCAACCGGCATATCAATCGGTTCATTCCAAACTGCTCCACCAAGTGGACACTTTCGTTACGACAGATCTGTCATAATTGACAATCTCGCTTCGCCTGGCCCTTTTAACGTTCCAGGAAGAATGGACAGCCCATTAACCGATGAAATGATGAGTAACAGCCGAAAATCAGGAATTACAGCAGTAAATGTTACAGTCAACAGCGGAATAGGTGATAAAGCTTTTGAACAAACTGTGTCAAGCATCGGTTATTGGGAAAGGGAAATTGCAGAACATCCTGAGTTTCTGATGAAAATCAGGAGAGTTGGCGACATTCTTAAAGCTAAAAAAGATAGAAAATTGGGGTTGATTTTCGGGTTTCAAAACACAAATATGCTTGGACAAGATGTGAATTTTCTAGTCACTTTTCACAATCTTGGAATTCGGATAGTTCAGCTCACATATAACCTTAAGAATTCCGTAGGGGACGGATGTCTGCAACCAAATGCTGGCGGACTAACCAGCTTCGGTAAGGAAGTAGTCAATAAGATGAATGAGATGGGTCTTCTCATTGATCTAAGCCACTGTTCAACTAAAACCACTCGCGAGAGTATCCTCGCATCTGATCAGCCTGTATCCATAACACACAGTGGCTGCAAAGCAGTCTATGATCATCCCAGAAGCAAACGCGATGAAGAACTTAAACTGATGGCTAATCGCGGAGGGGTCATCGGCATTTATATGATGCCTTTTTTGAATGCAAATGATCAACCAACCTCTGAACATCTTTTAGCCCACATAGAACATGCCGTTAATGTGTGCGGAGAGGATCATGTAGGAATCGGCAGTGATCTGTCAATCACCCCACATGTCGTCACTGATGAATACATAGCTCAACACATAAAGTTTGCTGAAATCAGGAATTCCGCAGGTATTGCCGCTCCGAGGGAAGATGAATTTTTCTTTGTTAAAGACATGAATTCAGCGCTTAGGATGGAAATGATCGGAAATAAACTCTTGGAAAGAGGTCACAGTGTGGACCGCGTAGAAAAAATTCTAGGAAAAAATTGGGAGAGGCTCTTCAGAGAAGTGTGGTGAGACCTTGCCCTTGCCTACAACTTCCATCTTCCCCTAAATTCGCTCGCTCGTTTCCTAAGAACTCTAAAGCTGAAAGGATTTTGACTCATGAGTGATTTCGTTGTTCCTAAGCCTGAAAATGATCCTATTCGATCCTATGCACCCGGAACGCCCGAACGAGATGAACTGAAAGCCAAAATCGATGAGTTGAAAGGTCAGGAGATTGAGATCCCACTGATAATCGGTGGCCGGGAGGTAAAGACCGGCAATATCGGAAAGTGTATCATCCCTCACAACCATAAGTACGTTCTCGCCCATTTTCATCAGGCTGGTGAATCGGAAGTGAACCAGGCCATTGATGCAGCCACAGAAGCTTGGAAAAGCTGGTCTACTACTCCATTTGAAAAACGGGCAAAAATTTTCCTCAAAATGGGTGAACTGGTTGCCGGTAAATGGCGGCAAACACTGAATGCTGCTACCATGCTTAACATGAGCAAAACTGTTTTTCAAGCAGAAATTGACGCGGCTTGTGAGGTGGCTGACTTTTTCAACTTCAACCCCTATTATGCACAGGAACTCAGCACCCATCAGCCCATGCATTCTCCACCCCCCACTAAAAACACGGTCGAGCATCGTCCTCTGGAGGGTTTTGTTTTCGCGGTGAGTCCCTTCAATTTCACCAGCATCGGGGCTAACCTCCCCACAGCACCTTCTCTTATGGGAAATGTGGTGCTCTGGAAACCGGCATCAAGCGCTGTCTATCCTGCCTGGTTTTTTATGGAACTGTTCAAGGAAGCCGGACTCCCAGACGGTGTCATCAATTTTATACCGGGAGCGGGCTCAAAGGTGGGCCCCACGGTCATGCGTCATCCGGACCTGGCCGGGGTACACTTCACTGGATCAACAGCTGTTTTTCAAGGTATGTGGAAAACAGTGGGCGAGAACATCGCCAATTACAAAAGCTATCCCCGAATCGTCGGTGAAACAGGCGGTAAGAATTTTTGCATAGCTCATGAATCAGCCGATGCCGACGCACTTGTGACCGCCATGGTCCGGGGTGCATTTGAATATCAGGGTCAGAAATGCTCCGCCCTCTCGCGGGCGTACATTCCGTCAACCATCTGGCCAGAGGTCAAGGAGCGATATGTGGCAGAGGTGAAATCCATCAGAATGGGCGATGTAGAGGATTTCACCAACTTTATGAATGCAATCATCGATAAGGCCGCTTTCGACTCCATTATCGAATACATCGACTACACAAGAGAATCGTCCGACGCCGAGTTTCTCACTGGGGGAGGATATGACGATTCGGTTGGTTACTTTATTGAACCGGCCACTATCATTACTACCGATCCTCACTTCAAAACGATGGAAGAAGAGATATTTGGCCCTGTCTTGACTATTTTTGTTTACGATTCAAATAAATGGCAGGAGACACTGCAACTGATTGATCAGACATCCATCTACGCCCTGACAGGATGTGTTATTGCTCAGGATAGAAAAGCCATTGATGATGCCTCTCAAGCACTTACTCATGCCGCAGGAAATTTTTATATCAATGATAAACCTACAGGAGCGGTGGTAGGCCAGCAGCCGTTCGGCGGCAGCAGAGCATCAGGGACAAACGACAAGGCGGGTTCTATCTGGAACCTTGCACGCTGGGTCTCCCAGAGAACCGTAAAAGAGAACTTCGATCCCCCCAAGGATTACCGCTACCCGTTCATGGCTGACGAATGATTAAGTTTATCCAAAGAATTCTCGGGTTCAGAAACTTTTTCGGATTTAGTTAGCGCTTCCCCCTTTTCTAGCAACTCCTGCACAACTGTTTCGGCATGGAGTTTTTTTAGAATAAATCAGAAGCTACGAAAGGCCTGAATAGATATGAACAGAACACGAGTCCTCATCATGGGGGCCGCCGGGCGTGATTTTCATAATTTCAACGTAATCTACCGTAACGATCCTCACAGTGAGGTAGTAGCCTTCACTGCGACGCAAATCCCCAACATCGAAGGCAGACGATATCCACCTGAGCTCAGTGGTGAGCTTTATCCCAATGGAATTCCCATCCTGGACGAGGCAGATTTGTCTCGATTGATACTGGGGATGAAGGTTGATGATGTTGTCTTTTCCTACAGTGACGTTTCCCATGAATACGTTATGCACAAGGCGTCAGAAGTCCTCAAGTGTGGGGCAAATTTCAAGCTCTTGGGCGGCAAAAAGACAATGATCAGATCTAATAAGCCGGTAATAGCAATCGGCGCCGTTAGAACAGGATCCGGGAAAAGTCAGACGAGTCGACGGGTGGCAGAAGTGCTGACCGATGTAGGAAGAAGAGTGGCCATCATTCGTCATCCCATGCCTTACGGCAACCTAGCAAAACAGAAAGTCCAGCGATTTTCCACCATAGAGGACCTGAAAAAGCACGACTGTACTATCGAAGAGATGGAGGAATATGAACCTCACATTGTCCGCGGATCGGTAGTGTTCGCTGGCATCGATTACGGGGCCATTCTTGACAAAGCTGAAAAGGAAGCAGACATTATCCTTTGGGATGGCGGTAACAACGATATGCCGTTCTACAAGCCCGATCTCTTTCTTGTGGTCGTAGATCCCCATCGACCCGGACATGAACTGTTATTCTATCCCGGCGAATCAAACCTCCTGATGGCAGACGTGTTAGTGATCAACAAGGTGGACACAGCCGATCCTGAGAACGTAGCAACAGTAAAAATTAACATAGCCTCGGTTAATCCCAGCGCCACCGTCATTGAAGCTGCTTCACCTGTGAAAGTTGAGGAACCTGATGCTATCAAAGGAAAACGGTGCCTAGTGGTGGAAGATGGTCCCACCCTGACACACGGTGGAATGAAATTCGGCGCCGGCGTAGTAGCTGCGGAGAAGTTCGGTGCCAGTGAGATCGTCGATCCGAGGCCTTGGATCACCGGAACAATTGCGGAGACGTTTGAGACGTATCCCGACATTGGAAAACTGTTACCGGCCATGGGCTACGGCGAACAGCAAATAAAAGATCTGGAAAGTACCATCAATGCCGCCGATTGTGATGCGGTGTTAATTGGAACGCCTATAGATCTGCGTAAAGTACTCCATATTGAAAAGCCATCGGTACGTGTAACTTACGACTTGAAAGAGATCGGAAAACCGACAGTAGCTGAGGTATTGACTCCTTTCATGAAATGACACAGGACGGAAACAGGACCGCCGTTCTGGCACTGGGAGGAAACGCCATCTCTCCCCAAAAAGAAGTGGATACCATCACCAACCAATTCCGCCACACGCGGGAGAGCATGAGCGCCATCATGCACCTTATTTCGGAAGGGTACGACCTTGTCATCACCCACGGCAACGGACCTCAAGTGGGAAACGCCCTGCTAAGAACGGAACTCACCGCTGACACGGCACCTATCCTACCTTTGGGAATCTGCGTGGCGGATGTTGCAGGCGGCATGGGATACATGATCCAGCAGTCTCTTCAAAACCTTCTGAAAAGTGAAAATATTCATAGAGATGTGGTCACCATAATCACGCAGGTATTAGTGGATAAGAATGATCCTGAAATAGAAAATCCATCCAAAGAGATCGGCCAACATTATGATGAAAAAACAGCTGCTTCTTTGGCTGACCGTTACGGTTGGACTGTAAGAGAGACATCATCGGGAGACTGGCGGCGGGTGGTCCCTTCGCCGAAACCAATCTCAATTGTGGAGGCGAATGTCATCCGAGAACTGGTGAATGCTGGAATAATTGTGATCGCCGGCGGTGGTGGAGGTATACCCGTGTACTCCATTGACAATGGCGACATGGAAGGTTTTGATGCAGTGGTGGACAAAGACTTTGCATCGGCCATTATAGCAAACGAAATTGGATCTCGCGATTTTTTCATTCTGACGGACGTCAGAACTGTATTTCTTAACTTTGGACAGAAAAACGAGGCGCCTATTCACCGCATGACAATGAGAGATGCGAAAAAACACTTAAAAGACGGACAGTTCGCACCCGGCACCATGGAACCGAAAATCTCTGCTGCCGTGAATTTCATCAAAAGAGGTGGTGAGCGGGTGCTCATCTCTGCCATCGATTCCGTAGCTGAAGCACTTTCAGGACAAACAGGCACAGTCATAACTAATCAGTCATGAAGATTCACGAGTATCAGGCGAAAGAGATTCTCAGACAGAACAGCGTCCCGGTACCGGCGGGCATCCCTGCTTTTTCTGTTGATGAGGCCGTGATAGCGGCGGAAGCAATAGGCGGCGATCTGTGGATGGTGAAAGCACAGATTCATGCTGGTGGCCGCGGCAAGGGCGGTGGTGTCAAGATTGCCAAGACTATGGAGGAGGTACGAAAACTGGCTGATCAAATCCTTGGGATGAAGCTTGTAACCCATCAGACGGGACCGGAAGGAAAAGAGGTGAACCGGCTGCTTATTGAGGAAGGAGTAGACATTGCAAAGGAGTTCTACGCTGGAATTGTTCTCGATCGTTCCAAAGAAAATTTTGTTTTCATGGTATCAACAGAAGGTGGTGTTGAGATTGAAAAAGTGGCAGCGGAGACGCCGGAAAAGATCATAAAAGTTTGGATTTATCCTGAATTTGGCCTCACAACTTTCCAGGCGCGACAGCTCGCCTTTGCTCTTGGGCTGGATGACGATCAGTTGAAGAATGGCGTTAAAACATTTATGGCCCTCTGGAAAGCGTTTGATAACTATGATTGTTCACTGGCGGAGATCAATCCCCTGGTGGTTACAGGCGACGGCCAGGTGATGGCGCTGGATGCCAAAATGAACTTTGACGACAACGGTCTTTACCGTCACAATGATTTGGCTGAGATGCGAGATACCTCAGAAGAGTTGCCCAGCGAAACCGATGCCGCCAGTTACCAGCTTAATTACATAAAGTTGGACGGTAATGTAGGATGTATGGTTAACGGCGCGGGCCTCGCCATGGCCACTATGGATATTATTAAACTATCCGGGGGAGAACCTGCCAACTTTCTAGATGTGGGCGGTGTTGCTAATTCTGAAACCGTTTCACGGGGGTTTAAGCTTATCCTTACTGATCCTAACGTAAAATCTATTCTCATCAATATTTTCGGCGGCATTGTCCGGTGTGATCGCGTGGCCCAAGGTGTTGTAGACGCCCTTTCCACCATGGATGTAAAAGTTTCCGTGGTTGTCAGACTTGAGGGAACAAACGCTAAAGAAGCCGTCACATTACTGGAAGAATCCCCTCTTGAATTCATTATTGCTACCAGCTTGAAAGATGGTGCTGAAAAAGCGGTGGAGGCGGCTACACAGGGATGAGCATCCTCCTTAATAGAGATACTCGGGTCATTGTCCAGGGCTTTACTGGAAAGGAAGGGTCTTTCCACGGTGGACAGATGATTGCTTACGGGACAAACGTGGTGGGCGGTGTCACTCCCGGAAAGGGCAGACAAACACATCTTGACTTGCCCGTCTTTAACACCGTTGCGGAAGCTGTCAATGAAACAGATGCCAACGCTTCCGTCATTTTCGTTCCCCCTCCCTTCGGTCCCGATGCCATCATGGAAGCTGCATATGCAGGTGTTGAACTTGTTGTCTGTATCACCGAAGGTATTCCGGCTGCGGATATGGTAAAGGTGAAAAACTTCGTTCGTAAAACAGATACCAGAATGATTGGGCCAAACTGCCCCGGCATTATCTCTCCTGGAAAAGCAAAGATTGGCATCATGCCCGGTTTTATTCACCAAGAGGGCCCAATCGGCGTCATCTCAAGAAGCGGAACGCTCACCTACGAAGCAGTGTACCAGCTGACGGAGCTGAACATCGGTCAGTCCACATGTGTCGGCATCGGTGGTGATCCTATTATCGGTTGCACCTTTATCGATCTGCTCTCGCTCTTCGCTGAGGATGACGGTACCGATGGTGTCGTTCTGATCGGCGAAATCGGCGGCTCAGCTGAAGAAGAAGCTGCAGCATGGATGCAAGAGTCCGGATTTAATAAACCGGTGGTGGCATTTATCGCGGGCCAAACAGCCCCTCCTGGAAGAAGAATGGGGCACGCAGGAGCCATCATCGATGGGGGAAAAGGGACGGCGGAAGATAAAATGACAGCCCTCAGAAATGCTGGGATTTCGGTGGTGGCAAGTCCGGCCGATATTGGAATTGCAATGCAGCAACAATTGGAGAACTAAACTTGAGCAATCACACTTTAGCAATTATAAAACCAGACTCAGTCAGTAAAAGCAATACAGGGAAAATCATTGACCGAATTCTTAACGGCGGTTTTCAGATCCTCGCCATGCAACAAGTAATGCTTACCAGGGAAAGAGCTGAAGCTTTCTATGCTGTTCACAGGGAGCGGCCTTTCTTCAACAACCTTGTTGAATTCATGACTTCAGGATCGTGCGTACCCATGGCACTTAAAAAAGAGGGTGCCGTGACATCTTTTCGAAAATTGATCGGTGCCACCAATCCTGAAGAGGCAGATGAAGGGACAATTCGAAGAGATTTCGCCGAGAACATTCAGAACAACGCCGTTCACGGATCTGACTCTAATGAGAATGCAGTAAAAGAAATTGCATTTTTCTTTTCTTCCCTCGAAATTTCTACCGACTAAACGCCCATTCAGTACGTATGCCATTCTCGAAACTATACATTCCTCTTCTATCTGTTCTTTCATTAACATTAACAACATGTGAGAGTTATAGTTCACACCAGGGAACGGTTGGCAACTATTACAGCATTCAGATTGAAAAGCCTGTGGGTGTGGAAAATCCGTCTTACGGTTGGGATATTCTCTCTTTTCCGAATGAAAGCTTGCTCACTTACAGTAACCTCTATATTCGCCAGGGCGGCCGCGAAATGGCATTCCAGCCCGATGCCCCGGGTGACTACAAATTTGAATTGATCATCTTCAATAGCACTGGTGAGGCCATCGTTAGCAATGAATATCTTTTCAAGATTTCGTCTTCCACTACGACGGAAATTTTGGTTGACACCCAACTTGCTGAAACAGAAGAAGTTGTTGAAAAAACGGTAACTTTTGAAGAGCCTCTAGCTCCTAAGGTACCATCGCCGGAGCCTCCCTCACCAGCCCCGGCTCCCCCTGTGAAAGAAAAACCTAAACCGGTAAAGAAAAAGTCACCAAAACCACCACCAGCGCCAAAAGCAGATCAATTAGCTTCAGTTGAAGGGAGATTTACCATACAGATCTATTCTGAATCGACCTTAAAAGAAGCTGAAGGGAAAATGGGTGAACTTAGAAAAATGGGCTTTGATGCCTATATTCAGAAAGCACGTCCGGGTACCAAATTCTGGTACAGGGTACGGATTGGTGCCTTTAACTCGCGGGATGAGGCAAAGAAAGCAGCTGATGAAATCAACTCAAGGACCGGTATCGTTGCTTGGATAGACAAAGTCCGCGTGGATCAGTAGTTTAATCAAATCAATAAAGGGTTAAAAGATGCAACCTATGAAACTTCACTTTGACGTTAGGGACATTTTCAGGGCGCCGCGACTTGCACTGGGAGGGAAAAAAATCTGGATTCTTCTTCAAGCAAACCTCGTGGGATATGTTGCCTACTTTGTTATCACTCATCTCTCCTTCCTCCTAAACGGCTGGTCTATGGGAGAAGTGTGGTCGCAATACGGACTCTACCCATGCCTCATAGGAAATGATTACGGTTCGGTAGCCTTGGTTGTTTGGCTTTTGGGATGTCTCGCCTGGATCGTGGCTATTCTACTGGGTGCTACAGCTGTAGCCCGAGTGACTTACAAGCAACTCAAAGGGGACGAATTTTACTCCTCTGGCGACGCATGGAAGTTTGTTAAGAAACACTGGCATGCGCCTGTTTTTACTCATCTCTCCATTGCAGTCATTGTGCTCTTTTTCGTCGTCATTGCTGCTGTCTTTGCTCTCATCGGAAAAATTCCGTATCTCGGTGAACTTTTCTTCGGTATACCCTACCTGCTCTGGTTCTTCGGTTCTGTTTTTGTGGCTTACACTATAGTTGTCCTGGTTGTATCGATCTTTTTCACCCATGCCGTTGTGGGCACCATGGAAGAGGACACAATGGGCGCCGTCTTCCAGAATTACTCCATAACCTGGTCACAACCGTGGAGAACACTTCTCTATCTCCCGTTACTCTATGCACTTGTTTATGCAGGTGTGACCATCTTCTCTTCTTTCTTGTGCATGGGTTACGGCCTTATCAATATTGTTTTCGGACATGATTCACTCATGGGATCGAAACTTGGCAGAATGGTATCTTGGGCTTCTGATAAGGTTTTGGAACCGATCTCTCCCATCACTGAAGCTCTTACTTTTGACGGGTTACTCTCTACGGTCTATCTCCCAGATGCATCCGGAGCCCTTGGCCCAATGGAATACTTCGGCGCTGTATTCATTGCCACATCACTTTTCTTAATCGTCGGCACCGTACTCTCATACGGACTCAGTGTGGAGATTGTGGCTCAGACGATTGCTGTGATAATTTTCAGGATGAAAACCGATGAAGAAAATCTCCTAGAAAGGAAAGATGAGGAAGAACTGGAGCTGGAAAATGAGGATGATTGGTCCTTCGATTCAGATTCTTTATCGGATGACGAAGAAGAATCGGGAGAATCAGACGATGACTCAGATGAAAGTGCGGATAACAGCGATGAAAATGAGGACGAATCGTCTGAGGAGACTTAATTCTTGAAGCAATAAAACTGATGAAAAAAGGGGCAACACGCCCCTTTTTTTTACCAGCATCAACAGGAATGCTTGACTTGGAGTTTATTAGAAGGGTAATTTCGCAATCATTGTTATGAAACTTTCTCGACGGGAACTGTATGAATCATCGGAGGCACTCCATTGCACTGCATCAGTCAGCAATTTGGGACTTGACGATTTGTCCTTTATTCAAGATAATCTTCCCGTAACATTGAATATCAAGAGAAGCGGTTCTACCCTGGATATACGAGGTGAAGTTACCGCTGATTTGAAAGAGAGCTGTGACCGATGCCTAAAACTTTTCGGTAGAACAGTGAATGGCACTTTCCGAATACTTGTCACAGAAGACGCTTCTATCATAAATGAGTCCACAGATTCTGATATAATGCTTTTCCCCATAGATCAAAATGAAATTGATATCTCACCGGCTTTACGAGATTCGATCGCTCTTGAGAAATCCATGAAGGAAACTTGTAGCGAAGAGTGCAAAGGACTGTGTGCCGGATGCGGCGTAAACCTGAATTCTTCGAGCTGTCAATGTGAAAAAAATGAGATGGATGAACGTTGGGCTCCTATGAAAGAAATAAACCTATCTGACATGGAGAATTAATATGGCACTTCCAAAAAGAAAACAGTCAAAAGCCCGTAGTAGAAAAAGGCGGACACATTGGAAAACGAAGGAAGCAACCATCTCAAGTTGCTCGCAATGTAATCAGCCCAAGATGCCCCATAGGGCATGTCCCAACTGTGGCTATTATAGAGGCAGGCCGGTAACCACACCTACCAGCTAACAATCTCGATGAGAATAGTCGTCGATGCCATGGGGGGTGACCACGCGCCGTCAGAAGTCATTGAAGGTGCTCTGGAAGCCGTATCCGACGACTCCACAATTGATCTCACTCTTACTGGAGATGAGTCCAAGATCAAAGAGAGCTTGACTGATTCAAATGAATCATTATCAGTAACAATACATCATACTTCTCAGGAAGTCGAGATGACAGATCGGCCATCTCAAGTGATAAAACAAAAGCCGGACTCCTCAATTGTTTCAGGCATTAACCTAATGAAAAAAGGGAAAGCAAAAGCCTTCGTGAGTGCTGGAAACACGGGAGCAATCTTGGCAGCCTCGCTCTTCCTCCTCGGTAGAATCGAAGGTGTTAAGCGGCCAGCTTTGGGTGTTTACTTTCCCGTTGGTCAGAACGGTCTTGTTCTTTGCGACGCAGGCATCAATACCGAAGCTAAATCCTCTCACCTTCTTCAGTTTGCAGTCATGGCGTCAAAATATATATCTCATATTAAAGGGGTTCAAAATCCTTCTGTAGGTCTCCTTAACATTGGAGCCGAAGAAACAAAAGGTACCGAGGTTTACGTTAAATCCCACAAGTTGATGAAAAAATGTCTTCCATCATTCAAAGGAAACATTGAAAGCAGATATCTCTTTGACGGAGATGTTGATGTAATAGTTTGTGACGGTTTTCTGGGGAATAATATTGTGAAATTTGCTGAAGGCTGGATAGCCCATGTCCACCGGAACGTTTCACTGCAGCTGGAAGATAAAGTCAATTCCACAGATGAGAAAAAACTGTTCAATTCCATATTTTCCAAAGCCATGAAACACTTCGAATATGAAGAGTACGGCGGTGTCCCCCTCCTTGGTGTGAATGGTGTTGTTATCATCTGTCACGGCAGTTCTCCTTCCAGAGCTATAAAGAATGCCGTATTTGCGGCAAAAAAATGTGTCGAGACTGATCTAATTGGATCCATCAGGGACAATATCTCATCCACTGTATCCCTCATTAAAGAAAGCACATAATTTTGCGGGTAACCATCTCAGCCGTTTCCCACTATCTTCCTGATCGCGTCATGACGAACACCGAACTCGAGCAGATTGTTGACACTTCCGATGAATGGATTCAAAGCAGGACAGGCATCCGGGAGCGCCACGTTGTGGCTGAGGGAGAAGCCACATCTCATATGGGAATCAAATCTGTTGAACAGATTCTGGAAAAAAGCGGCACAAGTGCCCAGGAGATTGATGTGATTATTGTTGGAACGGTGACGCCGGACATGTTCTTCCCCTCTACTGCCGCACTTGTCCAAGATTCAATCGGTGCCACCAATGCCTGGGCTTTTGACCTGAATGCCGCCTGTTCGGGGTTTCTCTTTTCGCTGGAAACGGCCGCCAGTCTCATTTACAGTGGAAGGCACAATAAAGCGCTTGTCATTGGGGGCGACACTATGACCTCAGTCCTTGATTATAAAGATCGTTCCACTTGTGTTCTTTTCGGTGACGGTGCCGGCGCTGTGCTCCTTCAACCAACTGAAGGGGATGATGGTATTCTTGACTCAATCATGTTCACAGATGGGAGTGGCGGTAATCGACTCTATATGCCTGCCGGCGGAAGCCGCCAGCCCGCAACTCACGAAACGGTGGACCAGCGGTTGCATTACTTGAAACAAGACGGTCGGGAAGTATACAAGTCGGCTGTTCGGGGAATGGCTGATGCCGCTAAGACACTTTTGGAAAGGAATGGTTTCTCAAATAAAGATGTGAACCTTTTTATTCCACACCAGGCAAATAAAAGAATCATTGATGCCACCGCCAAGCGACTGGGGTTGAGTGAAGAACAAGTGTTGGTAAACATTGACCGAGTTGCCAACACCACTGCCGGCACTATCCCCATTGGTTTGAGCGAGACCGTCAATGAGGGTCGGTTGGCAGAGGGAGACCTTGTTGTCCTGGCCGCATTCGGAGCAGGGTTTACGTGGGGAGCCACTCTAATCAGATGGGGGAAGTGCGTATGATTACGGCTTTCCTCTTTCCAGGTCAGGGTTCCCAAAAAGTTGGCATGGGAAAAGATTTAATTGAGGCCTCAGCTTCAGCAAAGAGGAGGTACGAAGAGGCCAATGACATTATGGGTATAGACCTGGCAAAACTTTCCTTTGAAGGACCTGAAGAGATCCTTCGGCGGACCGAAGTCACTCAGCCCGCACTTTTTGTTGCCAGCGTTGCACTGGCAGAACTCATAATGGCGAAAGGACTTACACCGAGTTTTTCAGCCGGGCACAGTCTCGGCGAATATTCCGCCCTCACAACCGCCGGCGTTTTCACTTTCACACAGGCTTTGGAACTGGTCAAACTCCGGGGTGACGCCATGAGCCGGGCCGGACAGGAACGCTCAGGTACCATGGCCGCCGTCATCGGACTTGATGCTGACGCTGTAAAATGCATCTGTGATAAAGCGTCTGAAGGAGTAGAAGTAGCAGTACCGGCGAATTTCAATTCTCCGGGGCAGATTGTAATTTCCGGGAATGTTGATGCGGTAAAAAATGCCATGAAGCTGGCAGAAGAATCAGGCGCCATTAAAGCAATTGAACTGAATGTGAGTGGCGCTTTCCATTCTCCGCTAATGGACACCGCGAAAATGTCCATGAAAAAGGCTCTTGATGAAATTAGCCTGAGCCGTGCACGGTTCCCCGTTGTGATGAATATTTCCGCTGAGGCTGTTTCGGAACCGAATGAGATTAAAGAAAATCTGATTCGCCAACTCGACAATCCGGTCCGATGGATCGAAACTGTAGAAACTCTCCGGGATTTAGGTGCAACAGATTTTGTTGAAGTCGGTCCTGGACGCGTCCTTCAGGGACTTAACCACCGTATAGATCGTACCCTTTCAACAAGAGGAATAGAGCGGTTTGACCAGATAAAGGAGTTGGCTATTGCCTGAAGTAAAAACGGCATTTATCACTGGTGCTTCCCGCGGAATCGGTCTCGCTATCGCTAAAAAGTTTGCTGAGAGCGACATCAAGGTGACTTGCGCCAGCAGGACTGCGAAAGACCTTGAAAAGGTAGTTGCTGAGATTGAAGAAAATGACGGAACCGCACTGGCTGTGCCCATGGATGTTTCGGACATGACCGCCTTTGAAAAAGCTGTGAAAGAATCTACGGAAAAGTTTGGGAGCGTTGATGTGCTTGTAAATAATGCGGGCATTGTGAAAGACAATCTTTTACTCAGGATGAAAGAAGGTGACTGGAACAGTGTGATTGATGTGAACCTCAAAGGATGTTTCAACGGCATTAAGGCAGTCATATCTCACATGATGAAAAACCGTTTCGGCAGGATTATTAATATCACATCGGTATCAGGTATGATGGGCAATCCGGGGCAGGCCAACTATTCGGCAGCAAAGGCCGGAATAATCGGTCTCACAAAAACCGTCGCTCGTGAACTGGCGTCACGTAATATCACCGTTAACGCCATCGCCCCGGGTTACATTGATACTGACATGACAACCGATTTGAACGATAAAATGAAAGAAGAAATGATCAAACAGATTCCCCTGGGGAGAATTGGGAATACGGAAGAGATTGCCGCAACGGCACTATTTCTAACTTCCGACGCAGCAGCTTACATTACGGGTCAGACAATTGCCGTTAATGGCGGTCTCTACATGTAAAGGAGAAAACAGATGTCCAGTTTCGACAAGGTGAAGGAAGTTATCATGGACAAGCTCGGTGCTGATGAAGATAAGATCAACATTGAAGCATCTTTCGTTGATGATCTTGGCGCCGATTCACTCGATACGGTTGAATTGATTATGCAGCTCGAAGAAGAGTTCGGCATGGAAATTCCTGATGAGGAAGCCGAGAAGCTTACCACTGTAGGCTCCGCCGTAGACTATATAGACTCACACGCCAGCTGATAACCGTGCCACGGCGCGTCGTGGTCACAGGGATGGGAATTGTCTCCCCATTCGGTGTGGGTGTCCACCATTTCTGGGACTGTCTGCTCGCGGGCAAGAGCGGGATATCCACTGTTACCAAATTCGATACCTCAGATTTCGCCGTCAAGATTGGCGGAGAGGTAAAGAATTTCCAGCCCGATGACTATCTCAATAAAAAGGAGCTGAACCGCCTCGACGAGTTCGCAGTTTTGGCCATGGCCGCCGCAGATGAAGCATTAAAGCATGCCAATCTGGAAAATGGTATTAATGATATGGACCGATTCGGTGTCATCCTCGGTTCAGGCGTCGGCGGTCTTCAAACCATGGAAGAGCAGAACCGGAAAATGATTAACCGTGGTCCCCGTGCCATTTCCCCTTTCTTCATCCCCATGTTCATTCCGGACATCGCACCGGGATATATTTCAATTCGATGGGGAATGAAAGGGCCAAACTACAGTGTTGTTTCAGCATGTGCCAGTGCCACGAACGCAATCGGCGACGCCTACAGACTCATTCAGTACGGAGACGCTGATGTCATTCTTACCGGAGGTTCCGAAGCTGCTATCACACCTATTGCCTATGCCGGTTTTTCAAACATGAAAGCTCTCTCAAGCAATAATGATGAACCGGAGAAAGCGTCTCGGCCATTCGATCTGAAACGGGACGGTTTTATCATGGGTGAAGGGGCAGGGCTTCTGGTGCTGGAAGCGGCGGACCATGCCACTGCCAGGGGCGTCACTATTTACGGTGAGATAGCCGGCTACGGCGCCACCAGCGATGCCTATCACATCACTGCTCCCGCCCCCGGCGGCGAAGGTGCTGTTCGTGCCATGAAAAGAGCCGTCTCCGACGCTGACCTCAATCTTGAAGATATTGACTATATTAATGCACATGGCACGTCCACTCCGTATAATGATAAGAATGAAACTGCAGCTATCCGGAAACTGTTTGGTACTTGTGCCGACAGCCTGAGTGTCAGTTCAACCAAGTCTATGACTGGGCATCTTTTAGGTGCCAGCGGCGGGATCGAGGCCGTCGCATGCATCATGACTATTATAGATAATAAGATTGCCCCCACCATCAATTATGAAACGCCCGATCCTGACTGCAACCTAGACTATACACCTAATATTGCAGCGGAGAGAGATGTCAAGGTGGCTATGTCAAACACCTTTGGTTTCGGTGGGCACAATGCTGTGCTTATCGTAAAGCAGTGGGAAAACTGAATCTGCTCAGAAAGTTTTTCAGACGACTTATTTGGCGGTTTGTTCACAGAAACGGCAAACTCATAGAACTCCAGGAAGCGCTGGACTATTTTTTTCGAGACTCTTCCTTGCTCAAAACTGCTTTGACACACAAATCTAAAAATCCCGAAGTGACCGGCAATTACGAGCAGCTGGAGTTTTTGGGGGACTCCATCCTTGATCAGGTGGTGTCGGACCTGCTCATAAGGGAATTCCCTCAGGCAAGAGAAGGTTTGCTGACACAGCGGCGGTCAACGCTTGTGCAAAAGGGATACCTGGCGAAAATGGGTGCTTCCCTGAATCTCCTGAAGTACATAAAAGCAGGTTCCTCTCTGGACCTGAGTCAACCGAAAGTGTCTGAGAAACAGTTGGCAAATGTTTTTGAATCGCTTATCGCCGCCATGAGGCTTGACGGCGGGCTTGAACCATGCAGAAAGCTGATAAACAGAACAGTCTGGGAAAAGCGGAGAGAAGCCTGGAAAACACTCAATTACAAAGGTCTGCTAATTGAACACTGCCAGGCCAACGGTATGGAGACACCCCGCTTCAACATCACTGACACGGAAGGTGCTGAGCACGAAAAGATCTTTGAAGTGACTGTAAAAATTGGCCAGCGAACTCACGGTTCAGCATCCGGACCAACAAAAAAAGCCGCTGAACAAACGGCTTCTCAAAAAACACTGGAATCTATAAAGTCCTGATCAGACCTTGGAAGCCCCCTTTTCCAGTTCCATAAGCTGATCTCTGATCTTTGCTGCCCGCTCATATTCTTCATCGTCAATGGCTTTCTGCAATTTATCTTCGAGAATATTACGCCGGTTGTTATCGTGACTGTGCACTAATTCTTCAAAACTAACAGAAGATTGTTCCTCATCTTCCACGCCTGCTTCATTCATGACAGCTTCATCAACGAAAATTGGCGCTCCCAACCTCAGCGCAACCGCAATGGCATCTGAGGGACGCGAATCAACCTCAGCCTCATCGTCTCCATCAATATCTATCCTGATACCGGCGAAAAAAGTCCCTTCAGACAAATGAGTAACAACAACTGCTTTAACATCGACTTCCATCTGTTCAAGGATGGAGGTTAATAGATCATGAGTCATGGGTCGAGGCGTGTCCACCTTCTCCATGGCAAGGGCGATGGACTGGGCCTCGAAAGATCCTACAATGACCGGTAGCTTTCTTTCTTCGCCGCCGATCTCTTGCAGTACCACGGCATACCCTTTGCTTGGTGGGTAAAAAGAGATGCGTGTGACTTCTACCGGTATCATAGATGATGAGTTCGAGCCTGCTTTAATTTAGGTGATCGTTGTTCTCAATGCAACCTTCTTAACCACCAAATCAGTCATTTTTTGCAAGTCTCGCTTTCAGCGATTCTATCCTTTCCACAGGTGTGGGATCAACCCCATGCAACACTGCACACCAATAACTTACCCAGTCCCCGAAATGGACAAGATAGAGTAAGCGTCCTACCAGGGAATTCCCCTGGCTCCGGACCTCTTTCTGATAGCGAACAGTCTCGCCAATCAGTTCACGAGTCAGTGACTGTCGCAATGCAGTTCTCTCATGCTGGTCTTTATCAATTAACCAGACAACGCCCATCTGTTTCAGTAATTCTGGATTATTCTTGAACCCAACAATTTCATTGTGGTTCATCTCCGGCAATGTGTGGTGAAAGGCGGCCATTTTTCCGTTTTCTTCGAACTGTCCGCGCCAGCGAAGCGCTACAGCACCTGTGTAACGGGCATCACCATAGATGATCGGCACAGAGTCATAAACAGTTTTTGCCAAAGAGAATGTGGGGTTACTGTCAGAAGGTTCGGCAAAATTATCTCTCAGTTCTTTCAGCTCGACGGCAGCGCTCTGGAGATCTTTGCTAAGTGATTCGTCAGCTAACCCGATCTTTTGCAAGAGCACAATGGCAGGAATGGAAACATAACCGATAGAAGCCCTCGGCGGATTGCCGCCGGGAATTTTGATAACATCACTGTCAAAACCATTTAACCTCGCTTCCAATTTCCCGCCGGAGGTGACTCCGGCAACCTTTGCACCCCGCTCCAGAGCGTCATCCAGGCAAGAGAGGGTTTCCTCAGTGTTGCCCGAATAGCTGACACAGATAACAAAAGTTTTGCCATCCACCCAGGCAGGCAGTCGATAATCACGGACCACTTCTATGGGCACGCTGGTACTGTCTACGGTTAGAGCTCGGATGAGGTCACCACCTATGGCAGAGCCGCCCATACCAGCGATCACAACTGAAGAAATATCTGAAAAATCACCTTTCGGATCGTGGCCCCCTCCAATAGCCAATGCGTCTTCAATCTGCTTAGGAAAATTGACTATCTGACCGTGCATATCTGCCGGGTCAAGCTTCCTGAAGTCCATGGTTAATGCTTTCTCTCCATCACCATCTGCACAAACAACTCAAATTTCTCCCGTTTATTTTCAGGAATATCCCCCAGAAATGAAAGTGCCTCATTCACTAGGTGTTTCACTTTCTCCTCTCCCGTTACCTGGATTCCGTTATCGTGAAAGTATTGTCGCAGTTCCGGTAATATCTTTGCGCTCAAATCTTCCCCACTAAGACTGGCCCTGAATTCAGACCACTGAGAAACATTATCCTCCTCAGCACTGCAAGTGAGAAATGTTTTCTTCCCCGCTAGAACATCAGAGCCGAGGCTCTTCCCCATATTCTCTGAACTCGAATAGATCTCAAGGATATCATCCTGAATCTGGAATGCCTGCCCTACCCGTTCGCCAAACCGCCCAATCTGATCAGTCTGATACGAAGATGCACTGCCCACGATGGCACCGAGCCGGCAGCAGAGGGAGAGAAGTGTCCCAGTCTTGAGCCGGACCATCTCTAGATAATCATCCACACTAACCCCTTTACGGGATTCAAAATCCTTATCCATTGCCTGACCTTCGCAAAGTCTCAGTGTGGCATCTGTGAAAACTTTCAGACTTTCTGTGGCCGCATCATCGAGACGGGTAAGCTGATCATAGGCAAGAGCAAAGATGCCGTCACCGGTCAGAATGGCCGCGGAGTTGTCCCAACGTCTGTGAACAGTTTCTTTGCCGTGCCGGAGATCATCACCGTCCATGATGTCATCGTGAACGAGGGAGAAGTTGTGAAGAATCTCAACAGCCATGGCTGCCGGTAGTGCCACATCTTCGCTAGCGCCGAAGGCGTCAGCGGAAATAAAGACTAAAGTGGGACGAAGTCGCTTACCCTTGCCGGAAAGAACGTAACGTATGGGCTCGTAGAGATAGGCAGGTTCATCGTTTTTACCAATATCCAACAGAGCCGCATCAATAAGGTTACGGTATCGCTCAACTCTGCCGGAAAAATCATCAGTCATCCGCTGGAGTCTCCACGTCGCCTAGTTCACTTATCTTATTCAAAACAAGGTTCTTGATTTCATTCATCCTATCTTCACTTTTCGCTTCAAAACGGCAAACGATTACCGGTTGTGTATTGGATGCCCGGACAAGCCCCCAGCCGTCAAGGAATCTGATCCTTACACCGTCAATGTCCAGACAATCGTAATGTTCATTAAAATAAGCCGTCGCCTCCTTGTTAATCCTGAATTTTTCTTCATCATCCAAACAGTTGAGCCTCATCTCCGGTGTGGAGTGATACTGAGGCAAAGCCGCAACAAGTTCAGAAAGTTTTTTGTCCTGGCGAGACAGCATCTGAACGAATCGCGCTGATACATAAATGGCGTCATCGTAACCAAAATAGTCATCAGCAAAAAAGAGATGGCCACTCATCTCCCCACCGAACTTACAGGAGAGCTCCTTCATTTTCTGTTTGATAAGCGAGTGCCCCGTTTTCCAAATGACAGGCTTCCCCCCCAGCCGGATTATCTCTTCCTCCAGTGCCTGTGAGCACTTGACATCAAAAAGGATCTCGTCCCCTTCATTCACGATTTCGGGCAGCATAAGAGCCATGATCTGGTCGGCAAATACGATCTCCCCCTTTTCATCCACTAAACCGATACGGTCGGCATCGCCATCATAGGCAAGGCCAGCATCAAAGTTGCCACCTTTAACCGTTGAGATCAGCTCGGTAAGATTCTCCGTAACAGTTGGATCCGGGTGATGGTTTGGAAAGTTACCATCCACGTCACAAAACAATTCAGTAAGATCGGCGCCTAATCCTTTAAATATGGATGGGGCAGCGAGGCATGCCGCGGCATTGCCGCTGTCCATGGCCAAGGTCATCTGATGGTCAAACGTGATCTTGCTCTGTATCATTTCAATATATTCATCCAGAATCTTGTACCTCACTTCAGTCCCTTCGCCGCTCTCGAAATCGTCTCGCTCCATGAAGCCTTTCAGTTGCTGGATCTGATCACCATACACAGCACCCTTTTTCAGGGACATTTTGAATCCGTTCATATTTGAAGGGTTATGGCTCCCTGTAATCTGGACTGCGGCGCCGGCATCCAGCTTCCACATACTGTAGTAATTAGCAGGTGTGGGTAGCGTACCGATGTCAATGATGTCAACTCCTGTATTCAGCACGCCTTCTTTGAAAAGTTTTTTAAGCTGAGGTGTACTTAACCGGACATCACCGCTGAGAGCGACCTCTCGCACGCCGGACCGCTTGACGAGTGTCCCAAATGCTTTGCCAAACCCTGAAACAAACTCCGAAGGAAAGTCTTCCTCAACAATACCTCTTACATCATACTGTCGAAAAATGTATGGATTAATTTTCATGGTGTGATTCTAAACAATCAGTTTACCGAGAATAACAGCCTCAGAGGCACCCGTCACAGAAGGGAGATTACCCGGAATTCCCTTCAGGTGTGCCGCCCCCAGCATAGCAAAGCCCAGCGCTTCCTTCATAAAAGGATCGATGCCGAAATCATTGGAAGTGAGAATTGAAATAGAAGAAAATTCAGTTTTTAATTGATTCATCACAGATTTGTTGTAGACACCTCCGCCTGAGATTAAGATTTGTTTAACACTGTCAAGCGGAAGGTTCTCTCGGCAATTTACTGCCACACTCTGAGCGGTAAAAAGGGATAGTGTTGCCAAAACATCATTCACTTTCCAACTTTTCATATCAGGTAGATGTTCCGAGATCCAATCGGCACCAAACTCATCTCTACCGGTGGATTTGGGCGGTGATGCTGTAATGAAGGAGTGACGGAGCCACCCCTCCACTGATTCCTCATGAGCGGTACCAGCCTGAGCCAGAGTGCCGTCCTCATCAAAATTGTTCCCTGTAAGGGCTTTTGAGGCTTCATCCAACAGTCCCATACCAGGACCGGTGTCAAAACCAAGTATCGGTTCATCCGAAATTTTGGAGGGAAGATAAGTGACATTGGCAACGCCACCCAAGTTCATGCAGATGACCGCCTCCTCCCGGCGTTGAAACAGCCATTTATCAACAATTGGAATCAGGGGTGCTCCGGTGCCTCCCGCGGCAATGTCGGCGCTACGAAAATCTAAAATCACTGGCACATTGAGAGCTTGAGCCAGAAAGGACGGTTCCCCTATCTGGAGACTCGATTCACCGCTCACATGATGGACGGTCTGTCCATGCATGGCGATGGCATCTATGATGATTAATTCGTTCGCACGCAAGAACTTCTCTGTCTCTACCGCCATGAACCTGCCCAGAGAAACATGAGTCTGTGATATCACATCAGAGTCACCCTCCAGGCACGTTTCAACGTCCGCTCTCATTTTGTCACTGTATGAAACTGATCCTGTTCCCAGCACATTGAACTGCGCTGACTCCTCTTTTAAATCAACTTCGGCCACGCAGATATCAAGACCATCCATGGAGGTCCCTGTCATCAGCCCCACCATGGTGAGGCACGGTTTCTTCTGTAGAGTGTCCAGATCAGCAGGCATTGTTTCTAGATATGATTATTTGGCCTTTTCGATAACAGGCCTCAGAAAGCCGTCATTTTCATCCAATGTCTGTTTGGCCGTGCTGTAATCACACTTTTTGTGATGCATAACGATGGCTGTCTTCACCTCTTTTCTGGAAT
This sequence comes from Candidatus Neomarinimicrobiota bacterium, assembly GCA_012964825.1. Lineage (NCBI taxonomy): Bacteria > Pseudomonadati > Fidelibacterota > Fidelibacterota bacterium. Next base: position 5,472 of record DTTI01000073.1, on the reverse strand, counting down.
CCATAAGCAAACTGTTTGCTGAATCATAGTCCAGGCCTGTCAATTGGGAGACAATGCGGGTACCTCTGTCCACCAGCTTTTCATTCACAGCTTTGAGATCCACCATGAGGTTGCCGTAAACTTTTCCTAGCCGTACCATGGTGGCCGTTGATATTATATTAAGTATCATTTTTGTGGCAGTGCCCGATTTCATACGGGTGGAGCCAGTGATAACCTCCCGGCCCACATTCACCGCAACGAGCACATCCACTCTAATATCCACAAGCAGAGAAGGATTACAGATGAGAAAGACGGTGGAGCACCCCTTGGTTTTCGCATATTCCAGGGCGTGGAGTACATAGGTTGTTGTTCCGCTGCTGGCAATGCCGACGACCACATCTCCCGTTGTGAGATCCACCAAGTCCAAATCCCTTTCGGCATCCAAAGGTTTATCTTCGGCCCCTTCAATTGAACGTCTGAGAGCTTTTTCTCCGCCTGCAATAACACCCTGGAAAAAGTCAGGCGGTGCTGAAAATGTTGGAGGACATTCGGCAGCATCCAAAACACCCAAACGACCGCTCGTCCCGGCACCAATATAAACAACATGTCGCCCGCCCCTGATGGCACCAACAGCCAGATTCACCACCTCTTCCACTTGAGGGAGCACTTCACGAACGGATCCCGCCACAGTACTATCCTCCATGTTGATAATTTCCAGGATCTCAGCCACTGATTTGGAATCGAGATCAATGGAATTAGGATTCTGCTGTTCCGTTGCTAGAGAAGCCCTGTTCAGTTTTTCACCCATTGTCCGAAGTGGTCCTCTTATCTTGAAAAAGTTAATCAACCTCCACTGTCTCAATGAAGTGTATTCCATTTACCTCTGAACAGCCCTTCGCTCAACTGATTTTGTGTAAATTGTGTATATGGTAGAACCCACTTTAGCAATCATCGGCCTAGTCCTCTCAGCATTTTTCTCAGCCACTGAAATTGCATTCCATCAGGCAAATCCTCTCCAACTGGCAGTTTGGCGCGAGCGGGGATACGGGACCGTAAATCTTACTGAGCAATTTCTGGGCAAACCGGACAGATACCTCATCACTGTCCTTGTTGGGACGAATCTGGCAAATGTGTTGACCTCATCTTACGCCACCATCACGCTCATCCACTTGGGTCTGCCGCAACTGTGGATCCTTATAACAATATCAGCTGTTATCCTGGTGTTCGGTGAAATATTACCAAAAAGTTTTTCCAGGGAAAGGGCCACTTCAATGGCTGTCTTCAACACGCCATTTCTTAGGGCGTCGGAGATTCTCTTCACTCCTATTGTCTGGATTGCTCGGAGCTACGCGTCCCTGTTCCCTGACGGGAAGGAAAAATCAACCACACACTTTTTGAATCGAAATGAACTGAAGATTCTGTTTGATGAAATGGAAGTAAGTGAAGAATTAGAAGCGGAAGAAAAAGAGGTGATCATCAATATTTTTGATTTCGGTTCACAACCGGTCCGGGCAGCCATGACATCCCGCGCCGACATCATAGGCCTGCATGAAGACGCCTCTGTTGAGGATGCCGTCCAACTCATGGCATCAACCGGCCTCTCCAAACTTGTTCTCTACAGGGATTCCCTCGATCAGATCCAGGGAATCGTTTTCCTTCATGACCTTTTCTCAGAGGCTGAATCCCTATATGAAATTGCTCACAGACCGCTCTTTATCAGCGAAACGATGACATCCAGCGAAGCACTTCGGGAATTAAAGCGATACCGGTCAACGCTCGCCATTGTTGTAGGGGTCGATGGAAAGGCCTCCGGTCTGGTTACGGTTGAAGACCTCATCGAAGAGCTCTTTGGTGAATTTGAAGATGTGTTTGATCAGGAGACGAAACGAGTATCCCGGCTCACCGATGGTAGTTTTGTTATGGATGGTCGCATGGATCTGGAAGAACTTGAATCGGAATCCGGCGTCAGACTGCCAAAAGGGAATTATGAAACAATCGGCGGTTTCATCATCCACAGGCTAGGAAGAATTCCTACACCCGGGGAAAAATTAGAGTCAGCCGGTTTCAGAATAAGAATCCTTCGTTCCACTCCAAGTCAGGTCGAGCGAATTCATATAAGGAAAAAATGAGGTTAGATTAAGGCTCTCGTCCCAACAGCCTTACAGCTACCACAGCTGCCGCAACACCCAACAAAATAGCCACCCCCACCGGCAGGTAACTCACAAGAGAATAACCGAAAACAAGACTGATAACCCCTGTGGTTAAAGCATAAGGCAACTGAGTCTTTACATGATCAACATGGTCCGAGCCGGAAGCAATTGAAGAGAGTATTGTTGTATCAGATAGGGGTGAACAGTGGTCACCAAATACACATCCCGAGAGAACGCTGGCAAAAGTTGCAAGATAGATGGGTTCACCAACAAGAGAATTGGGGTCTCCTCCCAAAAGGTTGAAAGCCAACGGTACAGCGATGGGAACGAGAATAGGCATAGTTCCCCAAGAGGTACCTGTACAAAAACTGACCACAGCCGCGGTTAAAAAAGTGACCGGCGGCAAAAGGGCCGGAGTGAGAAAACCTTCAGTTAAACTTATGATATAATCAGCCGTCTTAACCTCCCTGCAGATATCTCCCAGCGTCCAGGCTAGAACAAGGATCATACAAGCCATAAGCATTGACTTGGCTCCCTTTACCCAAGACTCCAGACTTTCCCTTAAGGTGAGGAGATTTCTTCCATAAGAAAGAAAAATGGCCACAAATCCCGCTATAAAAGAACCCCACATTAAAGCACGGTATGGATCGGAGGAGCCGATGATATTTCTGATGGAATGATCGTCACCGGGTGCCAGTGCGTCCGTCCCAGTCTTGTACAGCCCGATGACAATTATGACAACAAGCAAAAGAATTGGCACCATGGCGTTTGTCCAGTGTGAAGTGCCTGAATTCAATCCCCCATCCTTGGACAGTTCTGTATCTGTGAGAGGTTGTGCACCATCAGCCAGAACCTTCCCGTCATTGAGAGCACGACGCTCCGCTTTGAGCATGTTGCTATAATCGCGGCCTGACCAGATCAAGAAACCCATGAATGCGATTGTGAGAATGCAATAGAAAGAGTACGGAATGGAATTGAGGAACGTAATGTAAGGATTCTCCACAATACCGTATTCTTTATAGGGTGTTTCCAAGAGCGACATCTGAAAAACAGACCATGTGCTGATAACAGCAAGACTCGCCACCGGTGCTGCGGTGGAATCTACGAGATAGGCAAGTTTCTCCCGGGAAACCTTGAGCTTATCGGTGAACGGACGCATCATGTTTCCGACGAAAAGAGTGTTGGCATAGTCGTCAAAGAAAATGACCACTCCCATGAGCATAGTAGCCATCTGACTTCGCTTTCGTGTATTGGCGTACTGCGAGGCACTTTCAACGACGCCTCCCATTCCGCCATTTGCGCTGACCACACCGATGACACCGCCGAAACCGAGGGTAAAAAGCAGTATGGCCGCCTGATCAGTATCAGTGATGGAATTCAAAATATGAGTATCGATGGTCTTCAGAAGCCCCTCCACGGGGTTATATCCCATGAGCATGGTAGCGCCGATCCAAACACCGCAAAACAGTGAAAGGATCACCTCTCTTGTAATGAGTGCCATGGAAATGGCAAACAACGGAGGTATAAGGGAGGAAAAAGAAACCCGGAAGTCTGTCACATTGCCCGTGGGAACCAACAATTCCCACACCACAAGAGCGATAAATACGGCGATAAGAGAAAGTTTACGGGTCTGTCCGTTCACAAAGGGTGTCAATATAGGCGGTGAGCCAGAGAGAGAAAAGTGATTTTTCCTCCCTTTTTCTCAATGCCCTGAGTAACTTGACTGAGCGATGAAAAGGATTGATTTCTACGTCATTCATCAATTCCTGTCCCTCCTGGGCGTCGCAATTTTCGGGTTTCTGATTATCTTTATTGTCGTGGACACCGTTGAGAATATGGACAAGTTCATCGATGCGGAAGTCCCCAGTAATTTGATTATCACTTACTATCTCTACTCACTGCCATGGTTTGTTAGTATCGGCCTGCCCATGGCGGTCCTTGTCTCTACCATCTTCACAGTGGGTCTTCTCTCAAGAAGAAATGAATTGACAGCCATGAAGGCCTCCGGCGTTTCACTATACAGGATTGCCGCTCCCCTTATCATATGCTCTATAATTATCAGCGTAGCTTCCTTCTTTTTTGATGACCGTGTCGTGACAATCGGAAATCAGAAAAGGCGAGAAATTGAAAAGGAGTACTTGATTAAGTCTCGTGGTAAACGATATTCAACAAAAAAACGTGACATCTTTCTGAGGAAATCCGATGATTTTCACATCGCTATCGATCGATATACACCAAAGACTCTGAAGGCTGCCGGTGTTTTGATTCACTTTATGGAAGAAGGGAAACTTACACGGCGTATCGATGCAAATAGAATGACCTGGCTTCCCCAAGATGAGAAGTGGAGAATTGAGACTTACGCCATCCGAGAATTCCACCCTGACGGCTTTGAGACCGCAGTTTATTTCTCCCGGAGCGATACGGTGCTCACCATCAACTTCAGCCCGGAAGATCTTACGAGACAGGCAACCTCCCCCCAGGAAAAGAACTACAGCAATCTAAAAACATTTATCGCAGAGTTAAATGAGAGCGGTGTGGACACGACCCGCTGGGAGGTAAATCTTTACGGTAAGATTTCTTTCGCTTTCACCAACGTGATTGTTGTTCTATTTGCATTTCCTCTTGTGGCATTTAAACCGAGGACAGGCCTCGCCTTTGGCGCTGGAATGAGCGTATTTTTGATTTTCGGTTACTACGCCTTTATTCGGTTCGGACAGACGCTTGGCTACAAGGGAATACTTGAGCCTGCCTTGTCGGCATGGATTGGCAATATTGTCTTCTGTCTGGGAGGAATTATATTGTTGATGCGGGCGAGAAAATAGCTACTGGCTGGGAGGCGTCTTATCCTTGCGGCTCTTGAAACTGGTGAGGGCTACACCAAATGAAATAGATATTCCTTTCATATTGTGAATCCAGACACCGTTTCGAAAAGAAAGAGCAAAATCATAAATAATGGGCCCGGCGTGAAAGCCTGCCCCAAACCCAAGCTCTTTTAAATATTTCCCGCCATACATATAACCCAAACGGAGGGGAAAAGCCTTGAACCTGTTGAACTGAAGGCCTGTTGAAAGTTTCCACTTCTGATGAACACCTAGCCTGTTAGTAAAACCAGCTACCAGGTCCCCGGCAATTGTTAAGTCCTGGTCAAACCGTTTGGATACTCCCAACCGAAAGAGGCCAGGATAACGTATTTTGAACTTTCGTGGATTACCGTTTTCAAGCGTATCTTTTACAATATACTTTCTTTCCTGGAATAGCTCATCCCATTTGCTATTGCTAAGTTTATCCAGAGTGACCGAATTAGCGGTTATTTCGTGAACCATCGACCAGCCCCGAGGCACCT
>DTTI01000072.1:20560-23044 GCA_012964825.1 Candidatus Neomarinimicrobiota bacterium | reverse complement strand
AAAAAGGTCAGTCAATGCTGAGGGCTGGTTCCATTCTATTGAGCCAACGGCATTGATGAGGGCGGCTCCAACACGCCAGCCATTGATTTCTTTGGAAGACAAACCGAAATCGACGGCAGTGCCATACCCTCCCACACCTTGCCGCATAAAGTAGCGAGCTTTAAGGTTAAACGCTGTAGTATCTGTTTGAAAAAAGGTGTAACTGGAATCGGGGTCCGTACCCATGTAAACAATTCCCTGAAGGAATTTAAGTGAAACTCCCCAAGAAAATTTGTCAGTGGGTACTGCAAAGGAGAAAGCGTGTTCCAGGAGGACCATATTTTCTCGGCTGTATTCCAAATCCAGCGACTCTCCAATAGGGTTGCCTTCCAGTATTAACTTGAATAAACCAAAGGGTGCTACAACATCACTTATGGCCACCAGATCATTGGTTATAGCCATATTGCCTGAAGCATAGTTAAGAGCGGGTAGGGCCAAATGTATATCTCCTGAAAACCTCCAACCGTCTCTTACCTGATCATATATTTCATATTTGCCCTTTTGTGATTCAGCTTCCAGGTTTTTTCCACTTAGATCCATGATATTTTCCAGGGAAAAGAAATTGTTCCCTATACCAAAATTGAGGGTTCCCATCTGCCACATAAAAGGTTTATCATGCTGATAGGCAAGATTGGCTGGGTTAACACCCACAGCATAAACACCATCTGCCAAGGTTGTATAAGCACCGCCGAGCCCCACCATAACGGGATCACGCTTGATCTGCCCCAATCCTAAGGTTTGAACCAGAAGAAGGAATAGAGTTATTTGAAGCAATTTCATGGCCTCGACCTCTTTGCAACTCTGTCCCGGTTTCTTTTGCCCTTACCCGATCTTTCACGAGAACTCACAACTGAGCTCGCCGCCACTTTGAAAGAGGAGAGACTTCTGTCACAGATACTACCGCTTTCATTGCAGACTTTTAGCCACATTTTGTCCGCCGCTGCAGAGGGGGTCCAAAACATTGAGTCAACATTTGCTATAGCCCCATTGCTGATTGAGGTCCAAACCGAGGAGGTTATATCAGGGTTAGCTTCGGTGGAAGTCGAGACGATCACATTTTCATCCGGCAGTGTGGCCCCCAGAGACCGCCATTTGATGGAGATCTTCTCACCCGGGGAAAGGGTCTCCCCACCGTTGGGATACGTGATGACCAGCTCATCCTCCGCTTTCTCGAGCAGTCCATCGCTCTGGAGCTGGAACACTATAAATGCTTTCATGGAGATCGTGTCTTTCATGGAGAACTGAACCACATCAGGAACCTGGTCCAGCGTTCCACTGAAGTGAGTTCTCGGTCGAACATAATGCTTCCCAAGATCAGTTAAGAGATACATCTTTAGGCTGTCGAGGCCAGTGGTCACCGTCGTATCACCAGGGGTCATGACGGACATTGGTAGCCCGATCTTGCTTGCCTCAGCATAGTAGGCTTTCGGTCTAGGGAGCGTAATGGTGAACATGGTATCCACATAAGAGATTACGGTGTCAGCCTTACCGGGTACCCCCCTAACGAGATAGGCAGTTCCATCAACACAGCCTGAGCTATCGAAGATAACAGACGAAACATATATAGTACCATCAAGCTTCATCAGCGAATCACACTTCGATACAACATAAAGAGAATCAGTAGCAGGCCATTTGAGACTGTCCCTCATGGCTGCCAAAGTTTTGGAAGATCTGTCGATCGGAAAAATTTCTTTGTTAGAGAACAGTACGGAAAGATCGCCACCAATAGGTAGTCCATTGATCACCCGTGTGGTTAGGTTAGCACCTTTTACAAAATTGCGGAGTTTTGTCCGAGTGTCATGTTCCCATTCATCAATGACCGTGGAACTGTTGGGTATGAAGGTCATGGGGGCTATGCGGACCTGGAACGGGGCAATCAACTGGTAATTACCCCATATGGACTTATTCACATCAATAAATCCTCTTCCATCGATTTCGGCAGTTGCATCTACGATGAAATCTTTCGGGTTGAATGCAAGAAGATCTACGATAGTGTTCGTACCCACACCTGCTTCAATGGTGTAAGAGCTGTCCGGAATGGTATCAGTAGCACTCTTGAAAAGCTGTACTTTTGTACCAAAGCTGCTAAGTTCCATGACTGTTTTCGCACTATCCGTCGTGGTGGTCGGTTTCTCGATCTTCGAATCGAGAACAATTGTCATGGAATCTCCCATGGATGAGATACCTATAAGGTTGAGATTAAGCTTCAAAGGCAACCGAATCTCATTATACATGGTGAATCTGAGGAACACTTCCCCAAATGACATTCCAGTAAAACCCTGCGGTAAATCACTAATCTCCTGTGCCTGAGTTGGGAACGGGCAGTCAAGATCAGCCTCCAGCGAGGAGAACTGAAGCGGCTTCACTTCAATACCAGCCGTAAACTTCCAAGTTTCGCTGTCCCCGGAGAGAGAAACATCAACGGTGTCGGCGACTGTCATTGCT
>DTTI01000072.1:0-20460 GCA_012964825.1 Candidatus Neomarinimicrobiota bacterium | reverse complement strand
AGTTTCGCTGTCCCCGGAGAGAGAAACATCAACGGTGTCGGCGACTGTCATTGCTGTGATGTCCACCGCCATTTCTTCAACAGCCGTGTTCGGATCTTCAGGATTCATGAATTGGCCGCCGCCAAGATCAGCTTCATCGCTGTATGGTGAGCCGCTTTTCGTTAGTATTTTAGCGAACTTCACCGTATCGCTAGCAGCAGTTATAAAATTGCGGAAGTTGAGACCGAAATCGATGTCGAACGGGAAAGAATTGGAGACATTCTTGACGGCAATCATGTTCGACCCCGATATGTTCGTCTCAAACTGACCTCCATAAACTCCTCTCACTTGGCAGTCATCCGATGATTCTTGTGAAGTGGAAAAAGAAAAAGAAGGCATCTCCGGGGCCAGCGAGTATTCCTTAACAATAACCCGGGCCTTATCAACATCCGTCACTTTCATCGTGATTGAAATGGACATGGACACATCCGCGTTGGCAGGAATGGTAACAGTATCTGTATCGGCTACTCTTGTAAGCTTGAAGCCGTACTTGAGCCTCAATTCGCTGCCAAGGAGCTTACCAACCATGGAAGTGGTTTTGGGAAACGTACCCCCCGCCTGGAGATTGGTTGTATCGTGTGATGCAACCGTATCGCTACCGGTGAGAATAGTGGACCATGTGGATGCCATGGAAACGGGAACATCTGTATTTATTACAGTTGACTGGAATGTATTGTCGCCATCCGACCCACCGACCACAGCGCCGAGTACTTTCTCGATAAAAGGAATCTGATCGAAAATATTGCCGATATCAATAACCGTAAAAGTAGTATCCACAGACCCGGCCAGTGTTTCAACTAGACTGGCCGCGGAATTCCAATCGGAACCGATAATCTTCTGTTCACTTGTAGAAGGAATCACAATCAAATTGCCCGGATCGGCCAGATTCGCATACTTGCCATTCAGTACATATTGGCCCATAGGTATCGGTATCGAAATAGGCAATGAGATGGGTGAGAATGATCCTTCAAGCGTCGGCGCGGCAATGCTATCAGCGATAGTCATGTCTATATTGAGTGGCACTTTAAGAAAGTCACCTGTCACGGAGTCACGGGGCAGCTCACCGTCAAATTTTATGGAAAGAGAATTATCAAGGGAATCTGAATGAATAGTAGAATCATTTGCTATTTCGGCCAAGGCATAATCAGCATCCAACAGCGGAATTGTGAGATTGATGATCCACTTGGGAACCTCAAAGTCAGCTGGATTCTGGAAGTCGCAGCTTAAAATAAGCGCGGAGAGGAAAAGGGGGACGATCGGTAAGGATCGTTTCATGAAAAAATTGGGGGAGAGCCTAGGTTCCCTCCTCCCAAGACTCCAAATAATGTTTCTGTTTATCGGTGAGAGTATCGATCTCAATGCCCATTGCTTCAAGCTTGAGCGCTGCCACCAGCTCATCTATTTCCCTGGGCACCTTGTGAACTGAAACTCCGAGGTCATTCTTCACAGTATACTCGGCCATAAGGGCCTGCACAGAAAAACTCATATCCATGACCGAAGCGGGGTGCCCTTCCGCTGCTACAAGGTTAATAAGCCTCCCTTTTCCAAGAAGATAAATTCTATTACCATTCTTGAGAATGTACTCATCAACATAATCTCGGACACCTTCATTTACAGATTCAGATATCTCTTTGAGAGAATCTATGTCGATCTCAACATTGAAATGGCCGGAGTTGGCTACTACAGCACCATCCTTCATTTTTTCAAAATGTTTTCTTTCAATAACAGCTGTATTACCAGTTACAGTACAGAATACATCACCGGTTACAGATGCTTCATTCATAGACATGACATCAAAACCGTCCATGGCAGCTTCCAGTGCGCGAAGAGGGTCTACTTCAGTCACTAACACATGGGCACCCATACCTCTGGCACGGTTTGCGAGACCCCGTCCGCACATTCCGTAACCACCCACTACAAAGGCCTTCCCCGCCAGCAAAATATCCGTGGCACGAATGATACCGTCCACAGTGGATTGACCTGTGCCATAACGGTTATCGAAAAGATGTTTGGAGTCAGCGTCATTTACAGATACCACAGGAATCTTCAGCGCACCTGCATTCTTCATGGCTTCCAGTCTAATCACACCCGTTGTAGTTTCCTCCATACTGCATTTTACTTCAGGGATCTGGTCAGAATAGTCAGAATGAAGCATGCTCACAAGATCAGCACCATCATCAAAGGTGATCTGTGGCCTATGCTCAATCGCCACTTTGATGTGGGCGTAGTAAGTGTCATTATCCTCACCGTTGACGGAATAAGTTTTTACATCAAAATCTTGCACCAGGGAGGCGGCCACATCATCCTGCGTAGAAAGTGGATTGGAGGCGCAAAGTAGGGTATCAGCACCGCCGGCATTGAGTGTTCTCATGAGGTTCGCCGTTTCAGCCGTCACGTGTAGACAGGCGGAGAGCCTGGTACCCTCCAGTGGTTTCTCTTTTTCAAAACGCTCTCGGATTGAAGCGAGAACCGGCATGTTCCGGTCTGCCCACAAGACTCTTTTCTTACCAGCCGGCGCAAGACCCAAGTCCTTCACATCATGGTCTGGCATTTCTTTATCATCTCCCGTTTAAATACTGTTTCAACTGCTCAACTTTATCCAGTTTTTCCCAGGTAAAACCGTCCTCTTCTCTACCAAAGTGACCATAAGCTGCCGTCTGTTGATAAATCGGTTTCTTTAGATCCAGGGTATCAATGATCTCTTTCGGTTTCACAGGAAAATGCTCACTGATGATAGATTCAATCTTTTCGTCCTCCAGTGTACCAGTTCCAAAGGTGTCCACACAGATGGATACAGGCTCCGCTTCTCCGATAGAATAGGCCAACTGTACTTCACAAATTGATGTAAGTCCAGCTGCTACTATATTTTTTGCCATATAACGGGCCATATAAGATGCTGACCGGTCCACCTTGGAAGGGTCTTTCCCGGAAAAAGCACCACCGCCGTGACGGCCATAACCACCGTAAGTATCCACAATAATCTTCCGACCGGTGAGTCCCGTATCCGCTTCCGGGCCACCCTTCACAAAAGCACCGGTACTATTTATGAAATACTGCGTATCATCATTAAGCCAGTCCTTGCAGATCGGTTCAATAACTTCACTCTTGATGGAAGCGTGAATCTCACTATTGTCCACATCGGGATCATGCTGAATGGCCACCACAACTTTTTCCAGTCCAATAGGCTTACCATCGGCATATCGGATGGAGACTTGTGTTTTTCCATCTGGACGGGACCACGGAAGCGTGCCGTTCTTTCTCAATTGAGCCAATCTTTTCGCCAGACGGTGGGCCAGTGTAATAGGCAGCGGCATAAGAACATCTGTCTCCTCACAGGCGTAGCCGAACATCAGGCCTTGATCGCCTGCTCCCTGCTCCTTGTCTTCCGATGAATCGACACCCTGAGCAATATCCGGGCTTTGCTCGTGAATGGAAGTAAGCACAGAACAATCCTCATAGTCGAGGCCGTACTCCGGGTCAGTGTAACCAATATCTCCCAGTGTTCTCCTCACAACTTTTTGAATATCGGCATAGCAGTCGGTGGTCACTTCACCGGATACAAGAACAAGTCCGGTTGTAGTCAGCGTTTCACACGCCACACGGGCGTTGGCATCCTGTCTAATAATCTCATCAAGAATTGCGTCGGAAATCTGGTCGCAGACCTTATCGGGATGGCCTTCTGTCACAGACTCAGACGTAAATATCCTATTTTTCACCCACTTCTCTCCATCAAATTAATTTGACTACCTCGGATTAAAGAAACGAACTTACTCCACTTTCTCAAGGGAAAACAACACAATTGTCCATAGAACTCAACCCTCTTCAACCAACTGATTTTCCAGAATTTTGTCTTTGATGACGGCGTTCCACAAAACAATGCTCTCCGAAACGTGGGAGTCGATAATTCTTGCGCTATCCATGACCGTCACATTAGGCCCAACGGTGGAATTCACAATTTCACAGTTTTCACCAATATGCACAGGTTCAACAAGAGTGCTCCCTTCAATGGTCTTGTTAGACGGTTTCAAGAGTGCCCGGTTCGCTTCCAAAAACGTTTCCGGCACACCGCAGTCGTGCCATTCGGAAATATACTCCGTCGTAACCGTTTCACCATTTTCCACCATCAACTGTAGAGCGTCCGCAAGCTGGATCTCTCCTCCCGTGGTGATCTCGTTATCCATGAGATGTTTCACAACGTTCCACAAAGGGCGTTGACTCGATAGAAAGTAGAGACCGATAATGGCCAGATTAGAGGGCGGATTCTCCGGTTTTTCAAGAACGTTTACAATCCGATCTCCTTCCACCTCTACGATCCCGAAACGTTCAGGATTCGGCACCTCATTCACCGCAATTCTATGGCTATCCGGTCTGCAAAACTGTTGAAAGTCGAGATCGTAGATGACGTCTCCCAGCTGAATCAGGGCTGGTTCGTCACTCTCCTCCAGACCTTGAAAGACGGCGTGCCCCAGACCAAGCGGCTCCTGCTGAAACGCGAAGGTAAATTGAGCATCAAATTCGGAGACGTGGGCCTTAAGCTGCTCCTCAAGGTATCCCGTAACAAGAACAATCTCATCAAATCCCTGTTCAATGAGTGGTTCAAGGATGTGATCAATCACAGGCTTCCCCGCTACTGGGAGAAGACATTTTTGCCGTTTGTAAGTGTGAGGGCGGAGGCGCGTACCATGCCCCGCAACTGGTATGATTACTTTCATGAATAGTTAGAGGTACTGTTAGAAAAGATCGTCAGTTCAAATTTTTGAGAATCTGGTCTCTTTAAACTTCACCACACGACTGACAAGCTTATCCACTGCATCAACAATGGACTTTGTTTGATCATTCGAAAGTGCCTTTACGAAGATGGTGTCCCCCGGAACAGAAAGGTTGATTTCGGTAACAAAATCATTTTCCCCTTGTCAAGGGTGACCCGGCAATAAATAGGCCGCTGAATAAGGCGATCTACTTTATTGAGCCGCTTTTCCAGATAAGATTTCTGGTCATCTGTCAAATCAATGTGGGGTGCAATCAGTTCAATATCCATGTCTCCTCCGTCTAAAATTGCTTTTTGAAAAAACCGAAAACATTACAGGACCGGTCCCTCAACACCGAAAGATGCTTCATCATTCCTGTATTTATCGAAATTCTCTTTGAACTTTGCTACCAGCTCGGATGCTACATGGTCGTACTCTCCACCATCAGTCCAGGCGTTTCTCGGCATCAGGATTTTCGAATTAACACCCAAAATTTCAATTGGAACCTCAAGTCCGAAGATAGGTTCATTCTTGAAAGAACTGTTCTGAATGGATCCTGAAAGGATTGCTGTGATCATTTTCCGCGTCTCCCCCAACGGCATCCTGGAAGTGCCTGATGAAGCGGTGCCACCACTCCACCCTGTGTTAACCAGAAAGATGCTCGTTTTATGCTCTTCCATCTTTTCCTTGAGCAGTTTTGCATACTTCAAAGGATGCAACGTTAAAAACGGTCCGCCAAAGCAGGGAGAGAATGTGGCCTGAGGTTCAGTGACGCCTCTTTCCGTACCGGCCACCTTGGCGGTGTAACCGCTGATGAAATGATACATGGCCTGTTCAGGATTAAGACGGGCCACTGGTGGTAACACACCGTAGGCATCACAAGAGAGAAAAATAATGTTCTCTGGATGGCCTGCTCTGCTCGGTTTTCCGGTAGCATAAACAGAAGATTCAATATGGTCCAAGGGATAGCAAATACGGGTGTTTTCTGTTTTACTCCCATCGGAAAAATCGACCTGAAGCGACGTCTTTTCATAGACAACATTCTCCAGAAGGGCGCCGTGGCCTATGGCATTCCAGATGCCCGGCTCTGTCTCCTTGCTTAGGTTGATGGCCTTAGCATAACAGCCTCCCTCCAGGTTAAAGATGCCGTTATCTGACCAGCCGTGCTCATCGTCACCGATGAGCAGACGGTTAGGATCGGTAGATAGCGTTGTTTTTCCTGTACCGGAGAGACCGAAAAAGAGGGCTGAATTACCACCGTCCATATCCACATTGGCGGCACAGTGCATGGTAAGAATCCCCTCCATCGGCAGCCGAAAATTCATGATGGAAAAGATCCCTTTTTTCATCTCTCCACCGTACTCGGTGCCACCGATTATGGCAATGCCTCGTCCTAGATGAAACAGAATGAATGTCTCCGAATTGAGACCGTGAGCCCTCCAGTCTTCATCCACAACGACTGAGGCGTTGATGATGGTAAACCGGGGTGAAAAATCTGTCAGCTGACCATCGACTGGTCGAATAAACATATTGCTGACGAAGATGGCCTGCCACGCTTTCTTAGCCAAGAACCGAACCGGCATGGAAGTATTCTCATCAGCACCGGAAAAACCGTCAAAAACAAAGACCCCGAGACCATCCTCATTGGAGTTGTAGTAGTCGGTCACTTGTTCATAAAGATGGTCAAAAACTTCTGTCGAAACGGGTCTGTTTACATCGCCCCACCAGATTTGGTCCCGTGTGCTTGGTTCATCCACTATGAAACGGTCGTTGGGCGACCGACCGGTGTATTTCCCCGTGTCCACCATTAGAGCGCCCTTCATTCCAAGCTGTCCCTCGCCCCGCTGAACGGCCATTTCAACCAATTCTCTTGAGGAGAGATTTCGTTTTATCTCACCTATAGATTTCAGTCCCAGATATTCAAGATCCATATTCAACTCTTTAACCACTATGCATGAGGGTGTGCCTGCTCAAAGATTTTCTTCATCTTCTCTGCCTCGAGATGAGTGTAAATCTGCGTGGAAGAGAGGCTGGCGTGGCCGAGCAGTTCTTTGACAGACCGAATGTCAGCTCCATTGTCCAGCAGATGGGTGGCAAATGTGTGCCGCATGAGGTGAGGCGTAAACCCACTCCCGGCCGCCAAAGAATCAAACAACTTTTTCAATCTCGATTGTACGGTCCTCCGGGGAATCCTGAGGCCCTGTTTTGAGATAAATAAGGGATTATCATCCAGATTCTTATGAACATAAATATTTCTCTCTTTAAGATAAGAACCCAGAGCTTCGGCAGCTTTGCCACCAAACGGAACAATCCGCTCTTTGCCCCCTTTCCCAAAAACTTTCACTGTTTTCTGATCAATTTGGATATCACCCACATCAATAGCCACCAGTTCACCGAGACGGATGCCGGTACTGTAGAACAGTTCAAGGATTGTTTTGTCCCGTCTCAACTGCCAGTCATCTTTATCAGAATGTGAAAGGATTTGCTCTAACACCTCTTTCTGCAGAAACTTCGGTAGCGAGGCATGCTGCTTCGGCGCCTTGACAGTTGAAGCCGGGTTTGATTCGACATGGGCGTGTTTAAGTAGATACCTGAAAAACGACTTTACGCTTGCGAGCTTTCTACCTGTCGATTTAGATGACAAACCTTTTTCACTCAGAGAACCAACAAAATGCTGTACTGTTTTTCTATCAACAGAAGACAGTTCAACGAGATCGTTACCAGTATACTCGAGTAGAAATTGGTTGAACTGACTCAAATCTGTTTTATACGCTTTGATGGTGTGCAATGAATAGCCCCGCTCCTTTTGTAGATACCGCAAGAAGAGTTTAACTTTATCTTGGAATTGGTCAGGAGTCTTCCTCCTTCGGATTTTTAACAACCTCCCAATTTTCCTTTTGTCGATTTTAAGCATACGGTCAACGGCTTTTTGATTTTTGAAAAAACTTCAAACAATGCTTTCTGGCTCCAATTCATGTATCACTGCAGCAATATCGTCTGCCATGGGTGCAACAAAAGTCACTCTTTCCCCGATTGATGGATGGTCGAAGACCAGGCTCATTGCGTGAAGCGCCTGCCGGTTCAGAATTTTGGCCAGACGGGAAAGTTCTTTCGTCACTTCAGGCAGAAAACCTCTCGCCCGACTTTCACCTCCACCATAACTGGCATCACCAAATATGGGATGACCCATCTCTGATAAATGGACGCGGAGCTGATGGGTCCTGCCTGTCCGTGGGGTCAGTTCCAGAAGCGATAGATACTCGAACGGCTCCAGCAGCCGAAATTCCGTCAGGGCCGGCCGGCCAACTTCACCGGTGGTGAAAAGAGTACGCATCTTAGGGTGCCGGATGATTGGGAGATCAATCTTCCCTTCCGTTTCTTCCGGTATACCCCAAACGAGAGCAAGATATGTCTTTTCCACTGTTCGCTCAGAGAACTGCAGAGCGATGTTACCGTGGGCGGCGTCATTCTTTGCCACCACTATGACACCGGAAGTGTCTTTGTCAAGGCGGTGAACGATACCGGGCCTTAGGCTGCCCGAAACGGATGACAACTGATCAAAGTGGTGGATCAGTCCGTTCACAAGCGTCCCTGTCCTATTCCCCGCACCGGGATGTACCACCAGTCCAACCTGCTTGTTCAAAACTACAATGTCGTCATCCTCATGGATAATGTCCAGCAGGATCGGTTGAGACTCCAGTTCCATGGGCTGAGGATCAGAGATTTCAACCCGAATAGTCTCTCCACCGGCAAGTTTAAAGCTCGGTTTTACAGCCTCACCGTTCACCAACACATCTTTGGAGACAATGGACTCTTTTATCTTGGAACGAGATATCAGTTCAATTTCCTCGGCGAGATATTTGTCCAGACGGATATCGGAAACTTCAGCAATAATGCTAAGTGCTTTCATCGATTTTTCTATTTTCCTCTTCACTGGCGTATGCGGTGTAAAGGAATAGTACCATTCCCACTGTTACACATGAATCAGCCACATTGAAAACCGGCCAAGAATACTGCCCAATGCTGAAATGAAAGAAATCCACCACCCGGCCGAAAAGAAATCTGTCTATGAGATTTCCCACAGCACCTCCCAGGATCAGGGACAAGCCGAGGCGGTGAATGAAACCCGCCTCCTGAGATTTCCATAGATACCACGCCACCCACACAGTGGCCGCCGATGCCAGGATTGTAAAAACAATCGTACCGCCCTGAAAATTTATCCCGAATGCTATGCCCGAATTCTCCACGTATGTCAGGCGAAAAAAATCCCCAAAGATGGAGACAGATTCGTGAAGGTCCATCGTGGCGCGGGTGATCGCTTTAGTGATCTGATCCACCGCCACCGCAATGATGGAGTAGACGACTGGGTTCAATCGATTATGATTGATTCTCGTTTTTGCAATTGACGCACTGTGTCGTATGGGGAACTTCCTTCAATCGAGCATGAGGGATCAGTTCACCACACTCCTTGCAAAGACCAAAAGTTCCATCCTTGATACGACCCATGGCCTCATCCAGATAGCGGATGAAATTGTTCTCCCGCGTGTACCACAGGAATGATTTCTCCCGTTCCTGGGAGTCAGTGCCAACGTCCGCCATGTGATAGGCGTAGTTGGAATCCCGTGCCGTGCTGTCGAGGTTCCCGCTGTCATTGATGGACGTCTCCTTGATGGCATCCATGTCATCTATAGCTTTTTTACGCATTTTGAGAATAATCTTCTCATATCCCGTCAATTGCTTGTTTGTCAGTTTCTTTGTTGCCATTGTTTTTCTCCAAATATTTATTCTTTTACCCGAGAGATACCGAAGACAATCTTTTCACCGCCTACAGATATCTCTTTTGTCAATTCCCCTTCAACTTCTCCAAAATTCAGATCCACAGCGAGAACTTCATTACGGAAATAGCTCTCAAACTTTTTTATGGCCTCACCCACGCCATTTTCTGCATTGCAGTTAACCTTGATTCTATCCTCCACATTGAAGTCAGCTTCCTTACGCATGTTCTGAACATGCCTGACCATATCTCTCACATAACCTTCCTGGATCAGTTCATCAGTCAAATCCGTGGTCACCGCCACAGTTAGGTCACCATCAGTCACCGATGATTTCCCTTCAAGTGATTCATCTTTGACTATCACATCCTCTCTCGTCAACTCATAATCCTGCTCATTCTTCGAACGTATTATAGTACCGGAATTTCTGATTTCTTTTTCAAAATCATCATAAGATAAAAATTTCAACAAATTTATGACATCAGTCACCCCGTCACCATACTTCTCACCCAGCGTAGCAAAGTTCGGGGCCAACTCACGTTTCACCAGATCAGAGTATGATCCAACCTGCTCCACAGTCTTGACATTCAACTCCTCAATGATCTGATCCTGATTCGCCATGACGGCATTAGCCACTTTTTTGTCATCTGTAGCGAACTGAAGTTTTTCCAGCGGCTGGCGGATTTTCAGGGATGCCCGGTTCCTAGCGTGACGGCCCATTTCAACCACTTTCACCACACCATCCATTTGGTGGATCAGTTTTTCATCCACATCCTCGGGATTCACCTCGGGGAAACCATTCAAATGAATACTTTCAGGGGCATCCGGCTCCAACCCCCGGACGAGGTTCTGATAGATTCTTTCGGTGATAAACGGCACCACAGGTGCAAGAGTCAAAATCAGCTTCTTTAACACTGCATAGAGTGTGTAATAGGCTGCATTCTTGTCGCTGTCGTTCTCGCTCTTCCAATAGCGGCGGCGGTTGCGCCTAACGTACCAGTTGGAGAGGTCTTCCATAAAGCGATCCAAGCGCTTCATAAATTTGTCAACACGAAAGTTGTCATAAGAGTCCACCGCAAGCAGGACCAACTGATCCATCTTTGAAAAGATCCAAAGATCCAGCTGAGTAAAATCCTCTCTTTTCACTTTAGTGGCAGGATCAAATTCGTCAAGGCGTGCATAAGTGACAAAAAAGGAATAAACGTTCCACAGAGTAATGAGGCGACGGCGAATCTCTTTGGCGGCGCCATAGCCGAAAAGTAGGTTTTGTTCAGGGTTTTGAACCGAAAACATCCATCGCATTACATCCACACCCATCTTATCAGCAGCTTCATTGAATTCAATGGAATTGCCCCAGCTTTTGTGCATTTCCTTTCCGTCTTCAGCCAACAGTGTGGCATAGCCAAAATTACTCTTGAAAGATGGGCTTTTGTCAATGATGGCGCCCATTATAAGCATACTGTAAAACCAATTTCTGAACTGACCAGGAAAGCTCTCGCTGATCCAGTCAGCAGGATACCATTCATTCCAGTAGTCTGGATCTTGCCGATAGCTAAGGGTGCTGAAACTGACGATTCCGGCGTCAAGCCAGGGATTGCCCACATCAGGAACCCGGGTCATTTCGCCTCCGCATTTTTCACAACCGACCTTAACAGCATCGACCCACGGCCGATGAGGAGTGTGACTCTCGAATTCATCGTAACCGGAAACAGCACGTTCTTTTAACTCAAGATCATCACCTATAACAGTCCAGTGATCGCACTTGTCACATTCCCAGATGGGCAAAGCAAGCCCCCAATACCGCTTTTTTGAGATCATCCAATCTTGCATATTTTTCAGCCAGTCCAGTTCTCGATCCATACCGAAGCTGGGAATCCATTGGATCTGCTTTGTGATATCCATAAGCAGCGGTCTCAATTCATCCATACTGATAAACCATTCATCCACCAATCGAAAAACTAACTCAGTCTTACACCGCCAGCATATCGGGTACCGGTGTTTGTAATTCTCAATCTTATAGAGTAGACCCTTCTCCTTTAGATTGTCAAAGATGGGCTGCGTCACCTCATGAACGACTGTACCTGTAAGCCAGTCAAACCCATCCACAATTCTTCCCTCATCATCCAAGGGCGCAATGACAGGAAGTCTGAATTCTTTACCTAGACGAAAGTCTTCAGCACCGGCACCAGGAGCGATATGAACAATACCGGTACCCTCATCTCCCGTCACCTCATCCCATGGGATGACCTGATGGGCTTCTTTTGAACTTTGAGGGATATCCTCAATGATGTCTTTGAGTTCCGTCCACCCGCCCGGAGCCTGTTGAGCCTCAAGTTCATCAAAGGGGCCATCATAGGCCCACCCTACCATATCTTTCCCTTTCAATTCTTCAAGGATAGAGTAGTCTCCCTCAAGAAACTCAGTGGCCCCTTTGGCGAGGTAGAAAACATCACCACTCTCAGTCATCTTCACCTTCACATAATCCAGCTCCGGCCCAACAGCAACAGCCACATTACTGGTTAGAGTCCATGGCGTGGTGGTCCAGATGAGAATAGACTCCCCCTCTCTTCCCTTGAGAGGATACTTCACATAGACGCTTCGGTGGGTAATCTCTTCATAGCCGTCTGTTACAATCTCGTGTTGACTGATCCCTGTAGCACATCTGGGACACCACGGCATACTGTCAGCACCACGGTAAAGCCAGCCGTTATCATGACATGTCTTAATGGCTTGCCAGATCATATAATTGTTCTCATTGGAGAAAGTGTAGTAACTGCCGCCGAGTTCTGGCATGCCAAGCTGCCCAACAATGTTTTCAACCGTGTCAGTTACGGGACCCCCCGGACCGTCAACAGTGATCTCTTTTAACGGATCTTCGATAATGCTGTCCGCAAGCATTTCTAACTGGTCCAGATCATTCCAATCCATCCAGTAGCCAAGACGGATGGATTGTTGTGTCTGAACAGCTGAATACCGGAGGACTCTCTCTTTACATTTATTCACAAAAGCGTTGATTCCGTACTCTTCAATATCTTTCTTACTTTTAAAACCCATTTCCTTTTCAACTTCCACTTCTACCCATAGGCCCTGACAGTCAAAACCATTCTGGTAGCGAAGATCGAAACCTTTCATCGCCTTGTAACGGAGAAAGAGATCCTTATAAGTACGACCCCAGGCGTGATGCACACCCATAGGGTTGTTAGCTGTGATAGGACCATCAATAAATGACCACTTTTCATTACCACTGTTCGCAGACGCCCTTTTTCGAAAAATATCATTCACTTTCCAGAAATCGAGGATTTCATGCTCCAGCGCTACGAAATCGACTTTGGGATCAACTTTTTCAAGCATGGTTCAAATCCTCGAAAAAAGTCTCAGCACCAATGTCAAAAAGATACTGAGAAGAATGGATGACCCGATAGGCAAATAGAATGTGAAGTTGCCCCGGTTGAAATGAAGGTCACCGGGTAGGTGGCCAAGCTTACCCAGTAAGGGCAAGTTTGGACCAAATGATGTAAGTAGCCACATGACGAAAAAGACAATACTCAATATGAGTAATATTTTACCCATTACTGTCGAGAAATTGGTTCTTCCATAGCTCGCTAAGTTAGCTTTGAAGAGCCACCAAATCAAAACGATTCAAAGGATGTGTGGAGTTATCTAACCGAGGAGAAATGGATACAATAAAGGGCTCAATAGAGAGCCCCTTAAATCCAATAAATGTCTGAATTAATTAGTTCAACTCGATAGGCAGGAATATGGAGCCACCCCGCCGTCTAATGAGCAACAAAATCGAATCTTCATCATTCACTCTTGATATGGCAGTTCTGAACTCCCTTGCCGAGTCGATTTCCGTATCACCGATACGTTTAATGATATCGCCAGGCTGAACCCCGGCCTCAGCAGCAGCACTGGAAGGCGACACTTCCACCACAACCACACCGGACTCACTGTCTTCCAGCCGAAAACGGCGGGCCATGGAAGCGTCCAAATCTTCAACGCGCATTCCAAGAGAGAAAGATGGAGTACGATTCGATGCTAAGATCACATCTTCCTGGGGAAGTTCAACGAGGTCAACCTTAAGTGTGCGGCTGCGCCCCCGACGGATAATTCCTACATCTTGCTTTGTCTCAGGACGAGTTGAAGAAACGAGGTTCTTGAGATGGGAGGAGTCACGAACCTTTTTGCCGCCAAAAGCAACCACCACATCCTCCACCTTAAAGCCAGCCTTGTCTGCCGGACTTCCCTCCACCACCTCAGTGACAACAGCACCCTTTCGGTCGGGAAGGTCCAGTGCTTTAGCAATGCCGTCATTCACATCCTGAATGAAAACACCAAGCCATGACCGGATAACCCGTCCTTCAACAATCAAATCATTCATAATCGTCTTCGCCAAGTTGGTGGGGATGGCAAAGCCAACACCTACGTTGCTTCGCATGAGGCCCCCGGTGGCGATGGCGGTGTTGATACCCACCAGCTCACCTTCCAGATTCACGAGAGCACCGCCACTGTTACCTGGGTTGATAGCCGCATCCGTCTGAATAAAATCTTGATAGTCCACGCTGCCGATCACGCTACTTCTCCCTTTCGCACTAACGATTCCCGCTGTAACCGTGTGACTAAGGTTGGTGGAGAATGGGCTTCCGATGGCCAGTACCCACTCACCCACATCCAGCTTGTCAGAATCGCCGAGCCGAATGGACGTGAGGTTTCCAGCATCAATCTTGAGCACAGCAAGGTCGCTTTTGGGATCAGTCCCCACCACCTCTGCTTTGAACTCACGCTCATCAATGAGAAAAATAGCAATCTCATCTGCATCTTCCACAACGTGGTTGTTCGTCAGGATGTACCCTTCCTTGGCATCCACGATAACACCTGAACCGAGGGCTCGACTCCGACGTTCTCTTTGTGGAGAATTGTTCCTGAAATAATCATCACCGAAGAATTCTTCGAAAGGGTGACGCCATTGGACTGTCACCACTCTTTCACTGGTAATTGTGACAACAGCCGAATTGACCTTCTTCACTACATCAGCAAATGTGTCACTGAAATCCTTGGCCGATTGGGCGGACAGGTTTACCGCAAAAACCAAAGTCATAAATAAAACAGATACTGTCTTTTTCATGTCAGTTCCTTTCAATTGAATTGTTTTACCGCTTCAATGATTCTACGAAAAAAAAGTTTCATAAATCACTTTTCGTAATGTTTCATTATACTCTATCTCTTTTGAATCTCTATGAACAAAGTATAACCCAAAGGGAGATTATTCTCAAAGAAGTGAAAGCCGAAAGGGGCTCCGGCTTTTCCATCAGTAAAAAAGTTAGATCAGATCCTGGATATCTTTTTCGAAGACAGTTTGGGGTCGGTAGCCTACGTATCGCTTGTAGACATTCATATCCCTGTCGATAACAAAAGTTGTGGGGATACCGGTGACACCGCCGTAGCGCTGAGCAATCTGTCCATTTCCGTAAAGAATCGGATAACTGATTCCCAACCTTTCAGCAAATTGCGGCACAACCGATGGGCCGTCATAATCGAGAGAGACACCAAGAATAACAAGATCCCCATTATATTTTTCTTGTAGATCAATAAGATCAGGAATTTCGAATCGACACGGGCCGCACCAAGTAGCCCAAAAGTTGATGATGACTATATTCCCTTTGAAATCAGATAGAGAAACTTCATTACCATCCATATCACTTAGTGTAAAATCGGGTGCTTGGTTAAAGGAGGAAACTTCTGCAACTGATGCAGCTTCAGCCATAGCTGGAGATGCATTCCTCTCACTGCCGCTGAAAATTATACCGGCAACGAGCACTCCCATGACGATCACAGCGACAGCAATTATTTTCTTTACATCCATTTTTTCAGCTATTATTTGCTACAAGTTTACGGAACACAGCAGAGAGTTCAAACATGGCTCATTTATCCCTTTCCCTCTATAATCATTAATCACCGGCATAGAAAATGGCGTTGAACATCATCTTGTAGGTTTGGTGGGCTTGGCCTCTGTATTCTGGATAAAACCCCGTCATAACCATTCTCCCCTTACCGCGGGGAATCTCAACCATGGCAGCCTGATTAACCAGTACGTCCTCACCCTGAATCCACCCCGACAACAGTAGATCATCAGCAGGATAACTGGCAATCACATTTGCATCACCCATGTTGGCGGGCCAGGCACTGTCCCGCCGGAAAAAGATGGCCGTCTCATCGGTAAGGCCAAAACCGAGTGGATGACTGGTGTCTACATTTACTCTCAAAAGTGAACCGGGAATATTGAACTCTGTCCTGTCTAAACCGTCATTTACAGCCTTTACATCAACATTCATATATTGTTGTAGAAAGCGCCAAGCGCCTGACCAGGTATACAAAGTCCCGCCGCCTTGGACAAACTTATCAAGAGCATCAACACCTTCTTCACCAATCCCATCAGCATAAGCTGGTGGTGTTGAGTTTTCCACATTCGTCTGACCTTCAACCATCATCTTTGGGGATCCGCCTCCCGGAGGTAAAAAGAGGATAGAATAGTTGGTTAGCCGAGCATCATTGATATCGTCATAATGAAGGATGTCGTACGGGATTTTGTGTTCATCGAGCACCCACCTGAACCACCCTTCAGGCATGCTTGGTGAATAACTCTGATAAATAGCAACTTTCGGCGCAATTACAGGCTTTAAGGAAACATTAGGAAGATTATCCACACCTGTGATATCAATATGAAATCGTGAAGCAACATCTTTCACAAGGCCTGCCATTTCACCTGTCATTTCATCTGAAGAGCGCCTTTGGAGAACAAATGTTCCAGCGGGCCAGACGGTACCCCCGACAGTAAACCGGTCCATCACTCGGGTCAGTCCATGCTTGGCCAGCTCAACAGCCGCCGAATAACTGTGATTAACCCGGGGATCCAAAAGCCATGCCACGGTATTTCTGCCGCCCGTCACAGAACCTTTGGGAAATTGAATCTCATCTACTTTGGTTAGGTTGGCTGAAAAAGGTTCATAGACAAAATCGACATCCACATTCATAAGAAGAGGCAATGTATGTGCCGTCACATCATAGGGCGGATCTAAAGGGCCTCCTTCATACATGAAAATCTTCGGGTAATCCTGCCGCTCGAGAACGGTTTTTGCGAATCGACCAGCCGGCTGAGCGAACCTGATAACGTGTGACCCTTCACCATACTTATTGCCGGCAACTGAAAAAGATGTTTGGGCTTTTTCAATCTCAACATCAGCCATCTCCAGGACTTGGAGTAGTTTTGTGGCAGTCGGCGGGTCCGTTTGATTATCAGGAACTATAAAAGCAAATGGAGAATCTTCACCAGGCTCAACAGACCGCTTTTGAGAGGCAGCCATACCTGCAAGAAGCTGTTCCCGAAGATCAGCACCCGCCAGAAGTGCAGCCATAGAAGAGGTGTAGTGATAGTTTACTATCTCCTTAAAAGTCCACGTGCCCCCCTCCCAAGGCATGGGAAAATTCCAACGTAAACGTTGATAATCGGAACCCAGACTATCAAAAGGGATATCAAGTTCATCAGCAAAATTGGCGCCCGCCACTTCCGTCAAAATACGTACACCACCATGGTAATGATAATAAGCACGAGCTGGCGTCCAAGCATCGTAACGATTTTTCCATTCAACACCCTTTAATCCTCGAGAGGTAAGGTATTGGCCCATGTAAGTCCCAATCATATTGTTGGATGCAATGAGGGCAGGATCAATACCTGGTTCCCAAGGATCCTCAAAAGGCGGTACAAAGATTCGGGCACCCCTGGATCCCATCTGGTGTTGGTCAAGGGTGAATTGAGGGTGAAACTTGTTCTGAATCTCGATGGAAAGTTGTGTTTCAACCTGTGTAAACATATACCAGTCACGGTTGTTATCATGACCAACATATTTTTGATACAGGAAAGGAGGACGGCTATTTTCGTGTTCGGTACCCCGCCATTTATCGAGCCATTCATAAACGCGTTCCTGACCATCTGGGTTATGAACGGGCACATGGATTAGAACAACATTGTCCAGGATACGTGATACTTCGTGATCATCACCCGTGGCCATACGATGAGCCATAAGAAGTGCTCCTTGAGAAGCGCCCACTTCAGTGGAGTGAATCTGATGGTTAGCAACCATGAATGTCTTCCCTTCTCGTACAATTTGCTGGATCTCGCCATCAGACACACCACGGGGATCGTAGAGATTGCTGTTCATATCAATCAAATTATCAAGGCGCGCATGATTCTCCGGTGAGGTGACAATGGCATAATAGAACGGCCGACCTTCTGTGGTCTCACCTATCTCCACAACTTTCACTCTGTCAGACCGTTCCTCCATGAAACGGTAGTACTCAAGTATTTTCGAATGGGGAATCAGAACGCCGGGATCGCCAATCTCACGCCCAAAATATTCAGAGGGATGAGGAATTGATCCACTCTTAGTATCTACAGCACAGGACCAAACTGAGAGCGCAACGACTAAAAACAGAATAGATTTTTTCAACATACTCACACTCCTTAAACTGAGTCGCAGTTTACCTAAAATGACCGATAGATCAAATTGAACTGGGTTAGCCTTAAGCTTTGTTTCATAAAGAAATTTGTGTAGAATTCTGTCAGAGTGAGATTCTCATTAATAGTAACCTTTCTCATAACCTCATCTGTTGCCCAACAAAACGGTGATCGCATTGAGTTCAATAGTGCAAACCCGTTCTCATTTTACCATGTGATAACAGATCTGGAAAATCAGGAGTCTCAGAAAGTTTTCGGAATTTTAAGGTTTCCTGAAAATGCTGAACGGAAAAATTTGCCCCTAGTTTTAGGTGTGGCAGGCAGTTTGGCATGGTTTGACCATCATCTTGAATATTTACAAATGTACCGTGATATGGGGATAGCAACCTTTGAGTTGAAAAGTTTTGCCAGTCGTGACATCACATCTACGGTGGGTACACAAGTTGAAGTAACATCAGCCATGATGATTCTGGATGCTTATAAGGCATTGGCTGTTCTGGCAAACGATCCCCGCATTGATCCAGATCGTATAGCCATTACAGGGTGGAGTCTTGGCGGCTCTGTGGCACTTTTCAGCGCTTGGCAACCTTTGAAAGATGCAATTACTTCCCACCTTAGCTTTAAGGCTCATTTACCCATTTATCCTCCTTGTATTCTCAATCTTGAATTTGTTGAATTCAGTGATGTTCCAATCCATATCCTTATTGGTGAATTGGACAATTGGGTTCCTGCAACGTCATGTGAGGATCTGGTCGCTGAAATGCAGGCCGCCGGTTTTAATGCGAACATCACTGTCTATCCCAATGCCCACCACTCTTTTGACCGACTAAAGCCGCCGGAAGTGATGGATAATGGTTACATACTGACCGATTGCCGGTTCCGTATGCGGGCCGACGGTGCTGTACTCATGAATTTTTTCGATATACCTATGATAACACCCCTTCGACAAAAGATCGCCCTCGCATTTTGCGCCAACCGTGGACCGACTTTCGGAGGGAATCCCAAAGCACGAGATGCTGCTTTTGAATTCTCAAGACAATTTATGGCTGATAATCTATTGTTTAATGCAACCGGCAAGTAGCCGGAGCCTATTTATAAACTGTTCTGAGACTCATGCTAAAACGGCTATGACTCTGGGCCAAAAGCCTTGAGTAAGCGGTTGAGAGCATAGTTAGCGTTTAGAGAAGGTGTGTCGTAGATATTCCATCCTGTAAAAACTGCAATTAATTCTTTGTCAGGTATAATTATAAGTCTCTGACCTCCGTAGCCGAGACCTGTGATGGCATACTTTCCCTCTTTATAGGGTAATAGCCACCACTTATAACCGTAGCGTGTCTTGCTAGATGCCAACTTAACCCTTGGTGTAACTGATTCTTTGACCCAACCTTCCGGAAGTATGCGGCGCCCTTCCCAAATACCGTCCTTGAGAAAAAGGTAACCAATCTTTGCCAAGTCTTCAGGTTTCAGATAGAGACCCCCTTCTGTGTCAGTAAGACCTCTGGGAGTTCTTTTCCAGTAGTATTCCTTAATACCTAAAGGTTCGAAAAGATATTTTTGACCGTACTCATCTACCTCTAGTCCTGTCGTTTTACGAATCATATGAGACAGCAGCATGGTAGCACCGCTGTTGTAAACAAAGACATCACCAGGCTCGGCAGCCATGGGTTGATTCATAACAAACTGTACCCAATCCCGACTCTGCTCCATGCCGGC
The DNA here is from genome assembly GCA_012964825.1 of Candidatus Neomarinimicrobiota bacterium. NCBI lineage: Bacteria > Pseudomonadati > Fidelibacterota > Fidelibacterota bacterium. The sequence goes on along the minus strand of DTTI01000072.1, from coordinate 676 downwards.
ACAACTGTTGGCCGGATCTGTATAAGAGACTGTCGATTCATCCCATTTGATACCTGTCCTCATGGTGAGAACATCTTCAAGAGTCATATTTTGTCTTTGGAGATTTGAATCGGAAGTTGAAAACTCAACTAGGTAACCGCTCATCTTCACATTTACATCTGGAATAATTCCCCTTGCGATAGCGATTCCTACGATCGCGGAGGTAACACTCTTACTGATAGATTGCATAGAATGAAGCTCAGTTCCTTTATAGTAAGGATGCCAATCAGGATCATAATAGTTATACTGACCAGGTGCTGTATTGGTGCCTTTGAACGGAGTTTCATAATCCTGAACATATTTTTTTGAATAAACAATGTAACCATTTCTAATGACCAGCATTCCGTCCAAATAACCGTGTTTTCCTGTAGCAAACTCCTTGTCAAGGGAAGAAAGTTTTGCCTCATCAAGGCCTTGGGCCGCTGGTGTTGATTTCGACCATCCAGCTGTAGGCCAATTGGTTGAATCCTTTTCACAGGAAAAACAGAAAAAAAGAATGATTAAAGAGTCTCGTATGGGCAAAGAAAAAGATCGGTTCAAAAGAATTTTAGGAAAAAAATTATATAGAGAGATCCAGTTTCAGTTCTTCAGCAGTACCAACAGTAACGTCCATAAACATTCCAAAAACAGGATTATA
>DTTI01000071.1:9702-23510 GCA_012964825.1 Candidatus Neomarinimicrobiota bacterium | reverse complement strand
ACGAAGGCGTCTTGGTACGCGTAGTTGATGCTGTCGTCGATTCGGCCGATCTCGGCTATGGCGAATGGTCCGTGGCCGATACTTCAGGAATCGTCAGGTTAGACGATGTAATGGCTTACTATTACACCCCTGCCGATGGTGATAGTCTGGAAGAGGTTGTGGGCGTTCTCGACTACAGCTTCGATAATTTCAAGATCCTGCCACGCTTGGCGAATGACGTCGTAGAACTTGGCAATACGCGAATTCAGCGCATTCAGCAAGTCCTATACAGTGATCTCATAAAAGCTGGCACGGATGAGGAGTCGGATTTTTCCTATATGACTGGGGATACGGTAAGCATCGAAGGGATCGTCACCATGCCTACGGGTCTCAGCTATGCTGGTGCCGGTATTAAGTTCATCTATCAGGATGTTAACGGCGGACCGTGGAGCTCCATTCTTTCGTACGATCCCGACAGCACGGCATTCCCTGTGCTCTATGAAGGGGATCACGTGCGGGCGACGGGATACATCGCTGAGTATTCCACAGGTCCAGCCAACATGACTGAACTGTTCATTACGGAGCCCATCGAAATCCTGGACACCGGTCTGGACACACCGCCCGTTGAGGTGGTGGAAACCGGTGACCTCCGGTGGCCCACAGAGGCTGAACAGTGGGGCACGGTGATTGTCCGCGTGAAGGGAGCGACGGTAACCAACAACGATCTTTCTTACGGTGAATGGGCTGTGGATGACGGCTCTGGTTCCGTGAGGATCGATGACGATTCGGGCGAGATCGCGGCATGGCAAGAAGAAAACGGCAGACCGCCTGTTGGTACACTCGTGGATTCCATCCAAGGTTGGGTCTACCACCACTACGGCAGCAACAGCGATTCCACGGCTTATAAGCTGGAGCCGCTCTATCCTGCAGATATCGTCATCAGCGGCGGCCCTCCCGCCATCAAGGACTACAGCCGGTCACCTTGCGTGCCAAAACCGGATTCCACCGTGACAGTCACGGTGTCCATTAGCGATAACTCGACTATTACATCGGCAGAGATCTACTACGCTGTCGATGCAGGTTCGTATCAGTCAGTGGCCATGACGAACACGTCCGGTACCACCTACACAGGCACCATCCCCGCCACGAGCACGGATGGGGCGAGGGTCCACTATTACGTGAAGGCAACCGATGATGGCGATGGCCAAAACTCGGCCATGTCCGCGACCCTCCCCAGTGATACAGCGGTGCAACAGTACAGCTATGTTACCAAGACGGGCAATCTGACCATTTACGACCTTCAGTACACCAAATGGTCGGGAGGTGATTCTCCTTTCGCCGGATGCGCAGTGACCGTTGCAGGCATTGTCACTGCTGATACAGCTCAGAACAACGCCGGGTACGGCGGCTACGCCATGCAGGCGACGAGCGCGCCGTGGAACGGAATCATCTTCAACTACGATGGCACTGAAGTCCTCTCACGAGGGGACAGCATCAGCGTCACCGGCACAGTTGAGGAGTATAACCCCTCCTATCACTTCAAGTACGACAACAACACCATGATCGAAGCGACGGAAGTGACAAAGGTTTCAACCGGGGGCAGCATCACATCACTGCTCGTGAAGAGCGCCGATCTTTCGCAGGACGCCGATGAGGTTGAGTCTTACGAAGGTGTGGTCGTCACCGTGGAAGATCCCATGGTCGTCTCCATCAACTCGTATGACTGGTCCATCTGGGATGAGACCGAGGGTCTCTGCCTCATGGATGATGATATGGCAACCCCTGCCGGGGACGCCGAACTCGAGGCGTTGAAGCAGTTCCAGCAGGTGGACTATGTGGCTGGTGTTTTCAACTTCAGCTTCGGCACCTACAAGATCCAGGTAAGAGATGAAGCAGATCTTGGCGTGGTGACAGCCGATGTTGAAAAGGACATCACACCGTACACCTACAAGCTGTACCAGAACTTCCCCAACCCGTTCAACCCGTCCACACGGATCCGGTTCGAGATTGCGGAACGCCAACAGGTCGATGTCGTGATCTACGACATCCGTGGTTTCAAGGTTCGGACGCTGTCAAAAAAGACGTTCGATCCCGGATTTCATGTGATCAACTGGGATGGTACGGATGATCTCGGTCAGCTTGTGAGCTCAGGCGTTTACATGTACCGAGTTAAGGCTGGCGATTTCATCGATCATAAGAAGATGACGCTGGTCAGATAAAGTAAGTTGTGTGGGGCTCCGGTTCACCGGGGCCCCGCATTTACTATGTAACTTGAGAAAACTCTCGCCGATTCTAGCAGTCGCGGTTCTTACACTGAGTTGCGATCTCTGGGAGTACGCCGATCCATCGGCACCCATTTCAAACCGTGCACCCGAAACATACCTCACACTGATAGCGGGGGAGACGCTCTATGCCCGCATCGGGTCAGTGGAAGAGAAAACAGATCCCGTCACCGGCGAAAGCTATCTCGATACTGCCTGGGTCTATTCTATGGATGAAGCGCCCGACCCGGACTATCTGTGGGACACCCTCGGCAACGCGTTTACAACCATAACCACGAGCAAACAGAACCTCAACTGGTGGGGTGAAGATTCAGACGGACACGTTATTGGGTATCAATACAAATGGAATGTGAATGACGGGTGGACATTCACCACGAAGGAGTCAGGTCTCTTCTTCCTGCCTCTCAAGACGGAGATGGATGTATTCACCTTTGAAGTGGTGGCCGTGGATAACGACAGCCTCACGGACTCAACGGCGGCCCGGTTGGTGATCCCCGTACGAAACTCGGCACCCCAGATCGGTTTCAGGTACAGGAGCAACCCGCTGGTGAACGATCCCGGCGATACCAATTTCACCTTCCCTACGCGGACGTTTGTCTGGGATATCGAAGACGAGGACGGCATCGAGACGGTGCCCGATGTTTTCTACGCTGTGGATGATACCTGTGCCACATGCTGGCACTGGCTGGACGCAGCGTTGAACTCCAGTGTAACGGTAACGAATCTTGAGGTCGGTGCCCACACCTTCTATGCGAAAGTGAGGGATATCGCCGGCGCCCAGAGTAACACCATCCGGTTCCCGGAGACTGATGATCTTACCACTCCCAACCACTGGGTTGTCATGCCTGTTGTGGGCGCCACACTTCTTGTGGACGATTTTCCTCAGGACCGATACAACCGCGCCCAGAAATGGTACAAGGGTATCCTCGACACACTGACTGAAAACGGCGAGTATTCGGTCTGGGAGATCGGCGATAAGCTCCCCTACTCCAATGCCGACATCAACGCCAACCTGAATTATTTCGATCATGTGATTTGGTACACCGCCTACACTGGATCCGAGACATACAACGAGGCAGGCGCAAACATCGCCAACTTCCTAGCCAACGGCGGCAACCTTTTCCTGAACACCGCCGAGCTGAAGGACACCACTCTCGCCTGGTTCCCCATCGATTCCACTTTTACCCTGAACCCTTCAGGGCGGATGCTGAAGGGGACCGAGCTCCACGCCCAGTGGGATTCATCGCTCGATCTCTCGCTCTCCAAACTGATCGCCATCCGCGTCCGGGGCTTTGAGACGGACACCACAAGAGCGCCATACCTCAGAAGCCTCTACCGACTTCAGGAGCCGGGAGTGACAGACGGCTGGCTCGGTACACCAAATGTCTGTGCGGTGAATCAGTTCAGGGTCAATTCAACCACCCTCTCAGGCAAGGCTGTTTTCATGACACTGCCTCTTCATAATGGTTCGGAACCGCTAATGGAAGGAACAGGCTCGGCGGCGAGATTCATCCGCTACCTGTTGAAGGAAGAGTTTCGGTTGTGAACCGGTGGTTGACACTACTTCTTTTGGTGGCGCTTCCACTCATAGGGCAAGAAAAAGGTTCTATAGAAGGCAGACTGTCTGACAGTGAAACAGGTGAGCCCCTCCCCGGCGTCAATGTTATCGTGAAGGGGACCTATTATGGCGCCGCTTCCGATGCTGATGGCTACTTCCGAATTACTAACGTTTCGACCGGCAGCTACGACATGGAAGTCTCCATGATCGGCTACAAGGTGATCCTGAGGACCGGTGTGAAGGTGAACGCTGGACGAACGACGACAGTCGATTTCCAGCTGGAGCAGACTGTCCTCGCGTTAGGCGAAGAGGTAGTGGTAGTTGGTAAGAAACCGCTCTTCGATGTGGACGAAACGGCCTCCATCACCAAGCTTTCCAGCGACGACCTTGAGAACAGGATTGTCAACAGTGTAGAAGATATTCTCGCTGAGCAGATCGGCGTCACGAAGGTGAATAACGAAATCCATATTCGCGGTGGACGGATTGATGAGACCCTTTATGTCATCGACGGACTCTCCATCAAGGACCCTCTCTCGGGCTACTCGGGAAACCTGTTCGTCAATGTCGAAAGTATCGAGAATTTGGAGATTATCACCGGAGGCTACGATGCCGAATACGGACAGGCCATGTCCGGCGTTGTCAACATCCGCTTGAAGGAGGGAAGGGACAAGTTTGAGGGGAGCATCAAATACCTGAGTGATCACTGGGGTGCGGCGCCCGGCGCCTTCGAGCACTTCAACAGCGACCGGTTCGAGATGAATCTCGGCGGCCCTTCACCTCTACTCGAACTTATGGCGCCGCGGCTGGGACTGGACCTTCCGGGGAAGTTCTCATTCTTTGCCAACGCCTATGGGAAGATCTCCGATTCACACCTGCCGGCGGCGAAGCAACTCTACCCTCACCGTAACTGGATTCCACCTTCTGGTCTGTCAACACAAAAAGCAGACGAATTCCTTGGAAGACTGGCCGCGCGCGAGAATAACGACTGGCATGCGCTCTACAAACTCTCCTGGCATCTGGACGAGGTGAAAAAACTATCAGCCTCCTACGATATTTCTCTGAACATCAATCAGGGCTTCTTTATGCCGAGAGCCTTCTCCACCACCTACTTTCCCTACGCATACAGCAAGATGCTTGACAACTACAACACCATCACCAGGGAATCGCGCCTCGCGAAGATCAACTGGACTCACACTCTGAGTCCACGGAGCTTCTACGAACTCACTATTGGACAATTCCTGACGCTGGAGCACAGCGCAGTTCAGGACCTCCACTGGACCGATTACCGAGAGCGCCTCGACATCGAGCCTGTCAATTACATCATCCGGGACAGGGACGGAAATGTACGCATCACGTATGGTGACGAATTCTACGATACGGGCTTTTCGCCGGAATGGTATGATCTCTCCAGCGACAACACGCGGCTCGATCTCGACTGGACCCACCAGACCCTGAGTAAGCACAAGATTAAGGGTGGCTTGGAGCTGACTTCCACTGAGATACAGGTGGTGGACATAGACGAACCATGGACGGGGACGACGGGTTTCGGCATCAACTATGACGCTTACCGCGCAAGAACTTTGTTCGGCGCATTCTACGTCCAAGACAGGATTGTTTTCGAAGGAATGACCGCAAATCTCGGGCTCCGTTACGATTATTGGTTCCCGGGGAAGTATGTGGAGGACGCCATAGCCGATCCTGACGCCATCACCGTCACCGATGAGGCGCGGGCCAGATTCAATGAGGAGACGTTCGAATTTCTGGGATATCGCGGTAAGGCGAGGCTTTCTCCCCGAGTCGGCATCTCTCACCCCGTAACTGACAACGATGTTCTCTACTTTTACTACGGCCACTTCTCTCAGCTCCCCACATTTCAGTACGTTTACGCGAAACTGAACACGACTGCCCCCTCCACCTATCAGGTTTTCGGGAATCCCAACCTGAGCCCGAAAACGACGGTACAGTATGAAATAGGGCTGAAGCACCGTTTCAGCGAAGATCAGGTCCTCGAAATGAAGGCATACTGGAAGGACATGTTCGACTACGAGACTTCTCAGAACATCACGCCTTCCAATCCGAAGTATGCCCACCTTCGGTTCCTCATGTATCTCAATGCGGACTATGCGAGAGCCCGTGGGATCGAGATCATTCTCAAGAGCCGTCTGCTGACAAACTGGTACGCCGATGTGAACTTCAACTATTCCATCGCCACGGGTAAAAGCTCAAACCCCGATGACAATCTTCTTGTCCAGGCCGGTCAGCTTCGGGAGAAACCGTTGGACGAAGTGTTTCTCAGGTGGGACAAACCATTCCAGACCTTCGCCAACATCTCGTACGATCATCCTTCAGGATGGGGGATGTCGTGGCGGTTCGAATTCGAGAGCGGGCGGCGGTACACACGATCCATCCCCGGCACACAGGAGTATCCCGACGGCCTCATCGAACTGGATGGTGTCACCTACTTCATAGGCACGGTGGAGGATGACAAGCCTTACTATTACCTCGCGAAAGATCCAGTCTCGAACGTGGATCTGAAGCTCTACAAGAAAATGTCCGTCGGCGGTGTCAATCTCCGGTGGGTGGCAGAAGTGGAGAATCTCTTTAATCAGCACATTCCCCGCCGGATTAATCCTTTCACCGGAAGGGAGTACAATCCTGGCGTCATCATTCCCTACAGCATGATCGAGGCGCCCAATCCCAATTTCGATCCTTCCCGCTTCCGGACCCCGCGAACGGCCATCATCGGATTTCAGGTGAAGTTCTGATGACGTTCAGCCTCAGAAGATTTCTCGTACTCACATTCTTCCCGTTGGCCCTTTTCGGACAACAGAACTTATTTCCGATCTTGGGAGGTCAGCGCGTGGGGACGTCGGTGTTCACGTTCCTAAAAATCGGCGCCAGTGCCCGCGCCGCAGGCATGGGAGAAGCAGTGGTGGCCCTGCACCAAGACGCATCTTCCCTTTTCTACAATCCTGCCGCTATCGGACAACTCTCCGGCACCCAACTCTCCGCCTCGCGAGTCCAGTGGCCGGCTGACGTCACATACGACTTTCTAGGGATCTCTCACCACCTGGCCGGAAGTCATTATCTCGGGCTTTCCGCCGGTATACTCCACATGGCGCCCATGAAGGAGACCACCGAGTACTTACCTTATGGCACGGGAAACTACTTCATCTTCCAGAATCAATTCATCGGGCTCAGCTACAGTGTGAAAATGTCCAACCGTTTCACTTTCGGTATAACGCTGAAGCATGTGGAGGAGAATCTGGCGGGGAATCGGATGCGGTCCATGCTCCTCGATATGGGCACCTTCTACTGGACAGGTTTCCGTACGCTACGCTTCTCGGCTGTCCTTTCCAACTTCGGGCCACAGGCCAAGCCTGAGGGAAGCTACAAGCGGTTTATCCTTGATCGCGAAACAGGCGATGAGGTGATCATCGATTCTGGATTTGAGTTGTTCTCACCACCGACCATTTTCCGGGTGGGGAGCGCCATGGAGGTTATCGAATCTCTGAACCATTCGCTCACTATTTCGCTTCAGCTCAACCACCCCGTGGATAACGCCGAGAACATCGTTGCCGGATTCGAGTACGTTCTGCTGAATTCACTGGCGCTTCGGGGAGGCTACAAATTCAATGTGGAAGAGGAAGACTTCTCTCTCGGCGCGGGGTTCTATGTTCCAGTAGGATCGGCGAGACTACAAATCGATTTTGCCTATACCAACCTGATTCACCTCTCCGACCCAACCCGTCTGAGTCTGGCGGTAGAGTTCTGATGAGAAGATTCATACTGACGGCTTTCGGAGGTTTCTTATTACTCACTTACGGTTGTATAGAGAAGATGCCTCTGCCCGCGATCATCAACGAAGATGTGGAGTTTGCCGCAGGCGACACCACCTATCTCCTGATGAATCCCATCTGGGATTCGAACTACGGATTCTCTTCTCCCGTCGAAATATCCATCGCGCTTGATGGCCACCTCTTCATCGCCGACTCGGCTGCGCGGACGGTCTTCGTCTTGAAGCAGGACGGTTCGATGCTCGAAGACTTCCATGACCTCCGGAGCCTGGAGGATCATTCGGGGGAGCCGTTCGCCCCCATCGATGTGGATGTGGATCAGAAAATGAATATTTTCATGATCGATGGCTCCCGCCGTGTCTACCGGTGGAATCAACTGTGGCAACAGAACGGCATCGAAGAGGTAATGGTGGGAGCGGTTTTTGTGAACGTCTCCTCCGGAGAGGAAGTGTCTGTCTCAGCGGGGACTGCCGAGTGGTACATTAAGCTCCATAGCGAGGAGTGGGGAATGAGCGACGAGGTGTGGTCGTCGGAACAGTCTCTGATCGACTCCCTTTCCAAACCGCACCTTTTCTTTGACGCCGGCGTGGAGCAGACTTCTGAGAAGGACATCTATTTCAACAGCGGTCAGTCACTCTACTCCGGCATTTCGTCAGCGGACGGCGATTACATCTATCTCACCGATGAAGCCCACGATCGAATCGTAAGGATTGATTTCCAGCAATCACAGCTGATTCACCTCACCACCGGTGAGGAGGTATGGACACACAGAGGCGTGTTTGGTCAAACGGTAGTAGGCTACGGAACTGGAGCCGGCACTGTGAACGCCCCTACCGCGGTCGATGTCGATTTCGCCGGAAATATTTATTACGCCCAATCGGGGGAATTCTTTTCCGTTCACAAGATTCGGCCGGTCTCTTCCGGCGGATACACCACCTATCCCTCGGTCTTCCAACAGGGCTCGAATGACATCATGGATCTCTGGCGGTTCTCGAAACCGGCCGATGTAGCGGTTGACCAAAAGCAGATGGTGTACGTTGCCAACACTGAGGCCGATGAAATTCAGATTTTCAAGTCCAACGGGGATTTCTTCAAGAAAGCGGGGATTGTGGAAGTGACGGTGGATACCACTATCTGGGTTTTCAGTGAAGGCGATTCGACCCTGGTGGACACGTTTCTAATCGTGGAAAGGCCTGGTATCCTGGCCACGCCTCGGGGCGTGGCTGTGGACGAACGGGGAATTATCTATGTCTGCGATACAGCAAATTCAAGGATCGTGAGATACCGACTCTCTAACTCCGTAGATGAAAACGTGACTCCGGACGAATAGCTACTTCAACAGGAGGAGCTTCCTCGTGACCCTCTCCTCTCCCGCGTCAAGCCGACAAAAATAAAGGCCACTAGGAAACTGAGACGCATCCCACATAACTTTGTGCTTACCAGCTACCATTCGACCATTCACCAGTACCGTAAGTTCCCCGCCACGTAAATCGTGAATCGAAATGCGTACATCAGCCCTCTGAGTTACATTAAATCGGATATGGGTGACGGCATTGAAGGGGTTGGGGTAATTCTGCAAAATCTCAAAATGGATCGGGAGCACTATCGGAGCTTGCACGGCGATGTTGACGTTGGCCTCACCGGGCGTCCCTTTGTCGCCAACACCATACGACTGAGTTGAGACGGTCCAATTGGTGCCCTCATTGTTGTCCGCTGTAGGATTCACGAGGGCCATGGATGCTCCAGTGGGATCTGGGAACGTCCACCCCTCGTATTCAACCCTGTCTACCTCCCCGCCTGAATTATCAAGAAGAATAACCTCATCATCGCTGTTGGCTAGCTTGAAATCGCCATAGGTGTACACATAATCGGGAGACAGGCCGCCATTGGAATTGCTTTCGCCGTTGGGCGCGAGAACCATGTACGCGTTCGCTTCAACTGCAACGTCGGACTCGCAAGTAACAGTGAATTCGTCGCTGTCGTCGTCCTTCACGGTCCATCCACAGAGATCAACTCTTGTGTCACCGGCGTTAAAGAGTTCAAACCATTCTCCGCTGGCATCGCTGACGGCCGAAGGGTTTTTCATGATCTCGTTAATGACAATCTTGTACTGGCTTGCCTCGGCGCCGATGAATTCCATATCTATTTTAACCGGGAGGTGGTCTGAAGCATCGTGGAGGGCGTTGGCAACCTCCGCCGAAACGACACCATTCGTCCCACTGTTGATGGCCTCATTACAGCATCGCGTACCGTCGTTTCCGAACGCCGAGTATGAATCCTCCTTATAATTGATGGAGGTGGCATTCAGAACCGCCTCAGATGTGAGGATGAAGTCAAACCGGTCATCCATACCGCCGTAAGATGCACGCGTCGCCTGCGTGTGGATGGCGGCGAAGGAAGAATTGTTGTGCCAAGCGCCAATCTGATCAATGGGATCGAACAGTCGGCCGTCGTTGTCATCCTGTGATTCCACCAGCCGCTGAAAACCGTCCTCATCCCCATCATAAACATTGTAGTCGCCCATGACGAGGAAGTGGGTCTCGGCATCGAGATCATTCAGATACAGGCGCAGCTTCGAGGCTTCCGATTCCCTGTCGGCGGCGTCGCTGTCGCTGGAGCCCGCTTTGAGATGTACACCGTAGAGCCTCACTTTTCGATCGGACGGAAGATGCTTCACCACAAACTCTACAGCGTCACGATGGCCCCAGTTTGATGTGGTGTTCACTACACCCGTTGAAACGACCTCATACCTGCCGCTCTTGAAGTAGAGGGCAATATCGATATCAGTATCTGGTTGATCCTTGAAGGAGGCCCCCTCCCAGTTTTCTCCAGTGTGGTTCAGAACATCCTCCAAAAACCGGGTGTAGCCAGTTTCGTTTTCCACCTCTTGAACAAGCAGCAAATCGGGTTCTGTTTCACCTATAACCATCCTCAGGTCATCCTCCCTGTCATTGTCGCTGTCACTCACACCACCGTAATTCCAGAGATTGTATGTCATGACCCGTACCGTATAACTTGTCTGGGCGGAAGCAGGCTGGAAAAAAATCAGGATTAGACAACCAGTGAAAGCAATATGAGGAAGGGTAAAATTCAAAATGAATTTACAAAAGCAAAATAACCACAATTTTGCGTAATATCACTCAAATACGCAGGTTAGGTGTCCTGCCATCTGCCGGAACCTAGTCTTATCATTGGATGATAAGGTCGCTATCCTTAGGGTAAAATTAACTTAACCTGCAACAGGTGAGGTATGCCCAGATTGTGAGACGCCACTTCAAAACCGTAAGCTATGGAGACAACACGGATCCGAAATGTGATCCCGCCTGCAATAGATGTCACCTCTTCTCCAATCCTCACACCGTAGGTTAAAGTAATATCCTTTACGCCCGTTTCACCACCCACTCTCAAAACTGTGCCATATGCATCTGAAGACTCGAAAGCTAAAGCTGCAACAGTTGAAATTGGCGATTCGTTCAAGATCGGTCTGAAGGCAAGACCGGCAGAGATGGTGGTTGGCAATGATGGGACAGTCTCTTTGAAAGCCTTCATCTGACCGCTATTTCGTAGGGTAGCACCGACCGTCAGCCGTCCGTCCAGAAGAGAAGCATTGACGCCCGCATCAAACGCCACACCGGAAGACGCATAAATGTAAGACTCCATCTGGAGCCACCGCACAGTACCGCCCCATCGAATCTTGTCATTTCCTTTTCCCCAGGCGGCCTCAACTGTAGTACCGGAAGTAGTGAAGTTGGCGATTGGATCATCAGTGGGTCGGGATGTTCTCAATTCCAGATCGCTGATGGTAAGTGAGCGTAGTCCTAGGCCAAGAGTGCCACCCAGAAAAGGGTGGGCCACCACAACAGAGTGGCCCCGAGCATCGGCCAGCCAGGCATTATATCCAAAATAAACTTCAGTAGCAGGGACTTCCTGAACCACTAAAGCAGGATTAAGCCTAAAAAGTGAAGGATCACCCCACAGGGCCATTCCCGCACCGCCCAATGCCAATTGACGAGGTGTGAAAGGTACATTAAGAAACGAGGTGCCAATCCCATTAAGAGGCATGGTGAGCAGGGCAAGGCTGATAACAGCTCGCCAGAGATAAACAGTTTTCATCAAAAAGTCAGGACGTAGGTGAAAACGTGTGTCAGCCCCTCTCCCCGACGTCCGAGGATGAAAGCGTAGTCCACGTATGCATCGTCCCGTTGGAGAAGTGTATAGTTGAGACCCAGGCCCACCGTGGGAGAAAAGTTGTTCATCCCGGCACGGACTGCCACCCGTTCAATAGGTCTGTATTCACCACCGGCACGAAGACGATGAGCCGAGACATGTTCCCCAACGCGGAAGTAGGTGTAGTCACCAATCACATCGATGGATCCCGGCCGATAGACAAAACCGGCGCGGACCTGAAGCGGGAACCGATCTTCGTAAGTGCTTCCCTTTTCTTCAAACACATCGCCTGTATTCCAGGCGTAAGCAGCATCCCAGTCCTGGATCACCAGTCCCATCTCAAAATTCTTGGATCGTCGGTAGAGGATCCCTGCATCAACGCCCGTCCCCTTACCACTTACTGTCCCTTCCATGGGAAGTGTCTGATAAAACATTTTCACATTCACACCAAGACTGAGTCCCGACACCAATTCATTGGCAAAACTAACGTAAACACCATACTCCTCTGTTGAGAAAGTTCCGGTCTGATGGCCAGCAGCATTCCGGCCGTCGATCTTGTCCACACCGGCATTGACGATACCGATTCCAAGGCCACCTGTGGGCGGCAATTTGGTTGAGAAAGAAGCTGAGACAAGGTAACGATCCAGCGGCAAAAAATGGTGCAGGACTGAGCCGCTCCTTTTATCCAAAAAAGCGACAGCGGCGGGGTTGTGATAACCGGGAAAACCGGGATCGATGGCAGCCGTAAAGCCACCGCCCATGGCCATGGAGTATGCAGTGGTGCCGAACCGGAGGAAGCTGCCGGCGTAACCGGCTATCCCTTCAGCTGAGACAGTTTGAAGCAATAGTATAAAAAGGGCAACTGTTAAACGTCCCTTCATTTCACCAACACCAGCTTCACCCAGTGGGAAGCATTATCGTAGAACAGATTACAAAAATATGTGCCATTAGCCACCAGATTCCCCGCTTCATCCCTGCCGTCCCACTTGAGGGCTCCTTGTCCCTCACCACGCTCGAGATTGATAGTTCGCACCTCTTCCATGGCAAAGCTGAGAACGGTCAGTTTGATAAGGTTTGATTTTTTCGCCTTGTAATAAAACCTCACATGACCATCACCATCCAGCTGGTTGTGGAGAGATGGTGAGAAGGGATTGGGATAAGCATAAGGTGTGTTGGAGGAAACATTGGACCTGTAGATCTGCCAGATAGATTCATTGGAACTGGGTGTATGTGACCGTGCCAGACCGTCCCCGGTCCCAATCCATAAAGCATCATCATAAAAGGGACGTTTGTCATGCAAAACAGCGTAGACATCGTTATCAATAATCTCATCACTTCGCGCCTTGTCTATAGCCGGTCTGTAAAGGGCAAAACTTTGACCGTCCTGGGTGCGCCAGAGACCGTTACGTGTAGCAATATAAACCAGGCTGTCTACGGCGAAAATGTTATAACCATATTCTCCCTTCAAAAGAGAGACCGTTTGCCATGTTTCACCGTCATTCTGGGTAAAACTGATCCCATTCTCTTCACCAGCCTGATCGGCCGCCCGGGTCACGGCCCAGATTGTGCGCAGGCCTTTCCATTCCTGTTTCTCAATAGCGATAACCCAGTTTCCAGACATTGAGGATACAGGAAATGAGTAGTGCTTCCAGTCTACACATCCAGAAGCGTCCATAATACCTCGGTTTATACCATTGGCAGTTCCCACCCAGACGGTGTCTCCATAACTAATGACTGAAAATGCCTTGTGGTTATGGCTCCCTTGAGGGGGATCACGGGGATTGAGCTGGTAACCGTCATACTGCTGACCGCAAAGAAAATCGGTCCTGTTGTCATCCGACAGAGGAACACGCTTCCAACCCCCCGTAATGTCACTCCGATTGAGCCGCCGAAGACCCCCTGCCCAGCTCGCAATCCAGTAATACCTGTCACCGATGGCTATGTCATAAGTCACATTGCTTTGGGGAACGGTGACAGGCAAGGCTGACATTGATTTCCCTCCCCAGCTGATGGTGCTGTCGCCTT
>DTTI01000071.1:0-9602 GCA_012964825.1 Candidatus Neomarinimicrobiota bacterium | reverse complement strand
GTGACAGGCAAGGCTGACATTGATTTCCCTCCCCAGCTGATGGTGCTGTCGCCTTCGCCATCCTTGGGCTGATCAAAGTAGTACCACGAGACGGCCCCGGAACTGCTGGAATTAACGGTTAGGGCTAGTCCGCCACCGGCTGTTTCCTCATCAATGGTGGTAGCAACAGATACCAGTAAAGTATCTTTACCAGCAACACCCACACCAGAAATGCCACCCTCTGGCAGGACGCCCCCTGTCTCACCCGCTACTATTTCTTTAGAGGTTTGAAAAGTCCTCGTAGAATTGGAGCTGATCAGGGAATCTCTCTGAACAGAGAGTCCCTTTCCGGTTCCCAACCAGATTAAACTGTCACCCTGGGCACGAATTTCTACAACTACATTACTCTGGAGCCCCTTTAATGTGGTGTCTTCATCGGCACGAGCCAAGAATGTCCCCGGTACCACCTGGGCACAGAGTGATCCCAATAAAAAAGAAATTGAGAAAGCATTACGAATCATTTTTTCACCAACACGACCTTGGACGAATCACTGAACCCGCCGCTTAAATCCTGGACACGAAACCGCCATTCAAGCTGGCCCGTAGATGCATTGTAAGGGAATGATACCAAGGCTGTAAATATTCCGTCACCTATAGTGACATCACCATAAGTAGAATCCCCTGTGTCCACCATAAAAATGTAATTGCCCTGGTTGAGCATGACCCCGTCTGAAAGCCTTTTAGAAGTAAATCCCACCCAGTGAATGTCATCAAGGCCGTTAGCATCTTCCGCCTGAGCCTGGACTGTAATTAACTGGGCAAAACCCGAGTCTGGCAGGGTGAGTGTATCCGGAGCGTCAATCGTGACAAAACGGGGCAAAATATTGCCAAGGCTGTAAGAAGCGGAGTCGATGTGACTTTCCCCTTCTTCATAATGGGCAATCATCTTGAGATAAACCTCTCCAGTGTCAGAAAATGAGATGGGGTTTAACGCAAAGGAGGCGGTGTTTTTACTGATAGCATAGAGGTTGTCCCCTTTCAGGATATCTCCCTTATCCCCCGTATCGCCAAGGATGATTGAGTCCGGCGGTCCGGCGGAAAAATTCTTTGTACCGTGCCAAGCCGCGGTCACATACCTGATATTTGCGCCGTTAAAAGGGTCCTTTACCAGGGCACCCAAATATATTTTTCCTTCTTCCTGTAAATAGGAAAAATCGATGCGTTCTATAGGGTCCGTCTGGTCCGGCACCTGCATCGGTGAGGTACACGAGAGCCACCAGAGCATGAAGAAGAGAACTACCTTTTTGTCCATCAATTTCATAAACTGGGTAATATAGAGGTGTCTCCAGAGTCTTTCAATTATTTCCTACCATAGATGTGATGAAGAAGTAGGGTCCCCACTGTGGCAAGACTGGCGGGGCTGCACTTGTCAGGTGTATCCTCAACGGTGTGCCAGTAATTAAACGATCCAGAACCGTATCGAAAATCAATAATATCCACAGAAGGGATACCTCCCACCTGGTAAAGAACCACGTGGTCATCCTCAATAAAATAGTCAACATCCCGACTGAATTCCTGTAGACCAAGTTCCTCCGCTTCCGTCCACAGCTGATCCACCAGCTCCGGTGCCTGCTCCCAGGAGTTGCCCTCTACCGGAAGCTGAAGCTCTCTGTCTCCCACCATATCGATAAGAATACAGTATTCAGGTGCAGGCGATGGGATATTTTTAGCCAGGTAGCGGGAGCCATTGAAAAAATGGGCTAAATCTCCGGACTTTCCCATATCTTCGCCATCCAGGAAAACCAGATCGACACCAATATTCGGTGATTGTTTTGAAAGGTGATGAGCCAATTCCATGAGTACGGCAACACCACTGGCACCATCATTGGCACCCAAAACGGGTTTTAACCGGTTCTTAGGATTTCTGTCCTGATCGGCCCAGGGTCGGGAATCCCAATGAGCAGCGATCCAGATACGGTTTTTTGCCTCTGGTCTAAAACGGGCAAGTACATTGGTGAGCATCAACAATTTCCCGGAATAAACATCCGAGTAAGAAAAGGATTGCTGGATCAATGTATCAGCAAGTGGTGTAACCGTTTTAATAATGTGGCCAAGCCCATTCCGGTGCTCAGGCGTGCCGGGAACTCTGGGACCGAAATCACATTGTGCTTTTAGATAACCATAGGCACGCTCACCATTAAAATTCGGTATCTCCCGACCAAAAATCAGTGTTGAAAAGAGAAGTCCGGTTGTAATATAACTTTTCATTATCCTCTAATAGGAACGTTCACATCAAAGCCAAAATCTCTGTCCACTTTTCGCCCCATAATCTTGGAGTGACTTTCCCTGTACTCATACCAAATGCCGCCCGTCACATTCTTTCCGAACGTGTATGTGACTCGAGGAGAAATCTTCCACGATTCACGTTGGTCTGTTGTAGATAAATCATACTTCAGGTCGTTACGTTCCATGGTGGTGGATTGAGAGAAGTCAAACGTGAGCGTGAAGTTAATTGTATTCTTGAAGTTAAAATCACGGAAAAATGGTAACGGTATATTGAGCCCTCCTCTATAGGCGTAATTGGTGCTGGCAGTCCATGTGTTGTCTGCCTTCACTCGGGTGCTGTTTATCCCGCCAAACCGGTTATCCATCGTTCTGACAACAGAGTAACGACTTGAAACTGTCATCCCTCTCTTGGATGACATGGATAAACCCACCAGCGGCGAAAAAGATGAGGTATATTTTGATGTTTGAAGGTCATTGTTCTGCCAGGCCCGTGACTCCTTCCCGCTAAAAGCGTGCTCCAGAGAAGCTGATCTGGCAACTTTTTTGATGAGCGGCCATTTCTCCACACCGGTCAAGCGAACGTTCCACCCCGCCAAGGGCATTCCTTCATTACCCATAATGCCCATGGGTAAAAAGTCTCTCGTTTGGGTTTCAGTTCGCACCTGGTTACCGTCAATACCCCACGCCTTGTTTTTTGCAAAGTTAAATGAGGTTGTAATCTGCCGCGTCAGTGCCAAACCTGACCGAACAGAAAAATCCCTCTGCCACTGCCTTGAACCCGTGTTGACACCCACCTCTTCACTGTGATCGAGACCGTGCTCTGTAATGAGCCCGAGACGGTAAGGTATTTCTGCAGCACCCAAAACGCCGAAAGCATTTTCAATTCGATTCTGGGTATATGTGATACTTATTGGGTTAATCTTGCTTGCACCTTTGTGCAGAAGTTTCAACGCTTTTTCTATCTGAGGGTTCATGGGCTTTTTCTCTTTTTTTTCTTCCGGCTGATCTTGCTGTGTTCTGGACCGGCCCCTTCTTCTTCCACCACCACCTCCGCTTCGGGCAGAGGATGTCGGTTTGTAAAAAACCTCTACTAAAGTCTTCGGTGTCAGGCTGAGCGATGTGGAAAAGCGACCCTGAGAAGTGATTGTGGCTCCCTCCTGGGTACTCTCCAGCGGCTTGGCCCAGCGATAGTTTGAAGTGTAGCTAATGTTCGGCCTTAGCCAGCCCGCCAGAGTCGGCGTAAAAGTGGTTGTTGTACTCTCATTGATATCCGTAACTGTACCGGGTTTCATCTCTTTGACGGCTTCAAGATAGCGGTTTCTGAAATGATCCATATCACTTTTGATGGCCTTGGTGTAATTGGTAGTGAGATTTTCCAGAATTTTGTAACCAAGACGAAAATTACGGTCAAGACCCAAATTGTATACAGTTTTTGGATCTCCCACTCGCGGAGTGGACTCATTCAGTGTTTCGCTCACCTTTGCTGTCACGTCAAAAGATGAAGGGGTGTAGTATAGTCTTGTTTCGGACAATTTTTTTCCAAACAGAGGAATTTTTTCCAGCCGACGCAGGGGTGTAAAATAGTTGTCCCTGCCAAAGCTGAGAATATAGCTGGTACCTCCAGCATTGTTACGGTTCATCCGTTTGGCGATCTGAACGTTAGAGTTAATACTCCGCCCTGCGGAGTAGTTAAATTTCAGATTGTCCAGAGTATAGCGCGTTAACCATTTGTCAGATTTTGATCCCTTTGAAAAAGAGGTATTGTATGAAAATTGCCTTCCTTTCGTCAGTACACTATCCGGAGGCGTCTCATTAATTATTCTAACGTCCGTTCCTGGCAGGTATTTAGGGGTGGTTGTATTCTCAGTAAAACTGACATTAAAAGGAATTTTAAGTCCCCAACTCTGAGGTAAGAATTTATTGATCTGTAAGCGGGTGTCTGCACGGAAACGCTCGTTTGTATTCCCCGATCCGAGCCTTTCCTGGAGAACGTGAAAATCAGCATTTCGGCGGTTGTAAGAAACAGTGGCGTTACCCACGTCGGCCAGGGCAAGTTGAGACTGAAACCGGATAGCGTTACCGGCATCTTTCCTCACCCTCGAAAATCGTAATTCATCAATCCAAACTTCTCCCGATACCGGTTTCAACCTGTTTTTGTTCTTTACTCCAACCACAAAATACTGAATGCGCGAAAGGGCCGGATCGCCGTGAATAGAATACTGATGGAGAGTATCCCGCCCTGAATTAGCAGTAGCAATATAAGTTCTAGTGGAATCGGTAATCTCGAAGCGGTCATTGTCATCGAATTTTCGGTAGTCTTCATCCTTACGCTTTAACCCCGTGAGAAAATCCAGGTCAATTTCGAGATAGTTTCGCTTCTGCTGCTTGTCCCACCCTTCGTAAACAGGATACCGAACTTCATAATAATCATTGGCCCGACCAAAACGGATGAAGAAATCTACATCAGTATCTTCAGCACCTATATCATCACTGTTGCCATATATGAACATTCTCATTTTCTTGTACATGAGATAGCTCTGTGCACGGGCACCCTGGAGCTCCATAATATTTTTCTGTGCCGCCCCTTCATAGTTCGGTTTCAACTCATTAAACTTCAGGACAAGTGACTGTTCCTTGAGGCGGATCGCGTTAAGCCTGTCGTACTCCCCCTGCACCCCAATTTCCTTTACGCTTCTTGCATAGTCGGCGTTGTCCTCAGTGTTAATAACGGTCACCGCGAACGCGCTGTCATCCTTTGCATATGTTGACACACCGGAACCACGAACGCCCAATTCCTGCCATTCGTTGCCCACAATCTCCACCTTTGCAACTTGAATCATATCCTGGTCGTTAACACCGGATAGGGTGAGGCGGACGAATTTGATGGTGTCCCAAGTGATATTTCCGTTCTCACGCAACATTTTGAACTCATTCAGAGGAATTCGATAAAGCCGCCATTTACCCATACGTGTTTGGTTGTAACCACCCTGGTAACGTTCCCAGTCCTCACTGAAAGGGCTCAGATCGAAAGAAGTTGAAAAGTAATCGTCTTTAGCATCGAAATTTCCATCTCGATTGATATCTTCCGTGTCCGGATATCGAGCCCCTTCCATTGGCCTATCTGCGGTACCGTTACCTTCAGTACCATTGATATCACGGTATTTCTCTGCACTTTCTGAATCTTCCTCCCTGAATTCCCAGTTGTCATTGTTGGGGTCAAAAGTATTCAGATCGGTACCAATGTAAACAAGATCAGATAAGGTGGGATTATTCAATGCCTGTTCGTAAGTGAGGCTATCAGGCAGACATCCACCATAACCGTTCTCAAAAGGATCGGTGCATCCATCCAAGCCGATATCTTCATCATCCTCGAGCAAGGTATTCCCCGTAAGAAGACCTGCTTCCGGTCTGTCCTCCGTATCAAAAACTCGATTGCCGTTCTGATCCTCGCTGATGAAACCGAGATCTACCGTCATGGTAGCATCCGTGTTGTCGGGAGTTAAGAGCCAAACCTCGAAGAACTTGCTCTGCGACTGATTAAAATCACTTGAGTAAAGACTTGCTGTGATACTTGCCCAGTTGGAATCGGGGTTCACTGTTTGCCGATGGGCATCGCGGCGCGTGTAATTAAGAACGAGAACATCTGTAAGTTGGTTTTGCGCACGTATACTCGTTTGCTGGTTTGGCCAGATATCCTGAGTTAATACCTGAGTCCAGGGATTATACCAGAACATTTCCGAGCGGTTTTTTGGATTTTTGTCAAGAGGTGTGGAAGATCTGGACCAGAAACGCCGACGCACGCCCAGGTTAGTCGTTCTTTTCGACCCTTCAAAATCATCAATGAATGCGATCCCATCACGATCCCCCAAGGCGAGATTATCAACAGGGTTAGGATTTGGCAACACTTGCGCAAACTCGCCTTCAAAATTGAACGATGATGGTTTGTCAGTCTCAATGAGTGGGAGTTTATCTATCGCTCGCGTCAGACCGTCCAGTTCCATGGAATGTCGGCCGTTCAGGCCCCAAATGAAGTTCCGAGTCGGTTCATAGCCAACTTCAATCTTCTCATTGATCACTGACTGATCGTAATAAAGGGCCGTGGCACCGATAAATGACCGCTCACCAAAATCCATCTGCGCCCGTGTTCCAACAATACTTTTCTTATCGAATGAGACCAGTTCATGCTTGTCAAAAAGCACTTCCAGTTCGGCACCGGGCTCGTTGTATGCTTCCGTGAGTAGAGTCAGACTGCCGGTAAAATAGTCAATGATATAATCTTTATCCTTCACCAGCGGAACGCTGTTGAGATAAACCTCCTCACTTCCCTCTACCAGCATAAAGCCGCCTAGATTGATAGTGGCACTTTTGTTCTGATAGGCCACTTTAATGTCAAATTTTGACTGGTTTCTGATAAGCTGATCGCTGAGACTTCTATACAGAGCAGCTGAGTCGGATAATATGTCTGACAGCTCCTCACTTCGGTTTCCTTCTCCAAAAAAATCCTCTGTGCCGGCGGTCCGGTCTTTTTCAAAGGGGTAAAGCATGGGAAAAATAAGTTCACCGCTATTCAGATTGACAATGTTTGGGTTCATCTTGTCAATGAGATCATCAGGCGTAAAGTTAGCGTTGGCATCAAGACTGTCCAGACCGAACAGGTTTATGAATGTTTTTCCGCTTTCTTGGTCCCTTTCATTATTCCCCAGGCTTCCGTTCTTGTAAGTGATCTGAACATCAAACCCTTCCGGTGTAATACTTGAAGCACCAAGATAATAGACATTCTTGAATTCCAGGGGCCAGGTAGGGTGACCCGGGTTAGGGGTAAGCGGTTTGATGAGTTTTAGATGGATAGTATCCCCTTCAGCCACGGATGTGCTCAATTCCCCTGTTGTTCGAATTACCTCTTGATCACCTCTCTCAACGAGCGAAAAGGAGACCGCGAGAATCTCATTCTGTACCGGCATTGTCAGACGGATAAAACCGAGATCTTCACTAACGATATAATCCTGGTTGCGAATGAGGCGGGTAAAGAAACTCCCCTCCGTATCACCTGAGTACTGGGGCTGTGCCTCGCTCCATCTGTTGTCTGCCTCATTATAATCCGGCTCGACATATGCGAGACCATAGATAGTTCCTGAACCAGCAGCAGCGCCCACCGATTTGAAAATCTCTATTTCACTGATGACTACATTTCCGATTCTATGTTTTCCATCCTTCAAAGGATAAAAACTGGAAAGAGCAAGAATACCTGTTTGCCCTGCAATTGGCGCACCATCATCATCCAGGACCAGACCACCATCTCTAAACAACCGATCAACAAAAAAATACTGGTTCTTCCTGTATTGGTAGTCTGGGATATTCTGTCCTTGCGATTCTGCCCCGGAAGTGATTTTCTGCTTCTGTTTCTTTGTTCTTTCAATTGAAGCAATGGTGGTGATATCCACCGGGCCCAGTTTCATTAGAGATTTGACCCCAAAAAGGCCCTGACTCTGCCCGGAAAAAGTGACAAACTGAGTAGAAGGCAAAGAGAGTGAAATGTTTCCCGCTTCAATCTTTTGTACAATTTCATCCTCTGTGCCGCTGTAATTGATACGAATGTTGTTCTCAAAGTCAAAGTCTCTCTCACTGTTGTAATTGAGATCGACGTTCACTCGATCCCCAACTTTTCCCTGCACCACGATCTGTTGTGTTTCATCAAATTCGAAGTGGGTCGTCTGAGCTTCCCGGAAATTGGACCT
Organism: Candidatus Neomarinimicrobiota bacterium; assembly: GCA_012964825.1. Taxonomy (NCBI): domain Bacteria; kingdom Pseudomonadati; phylum Fidelibacterota; species Fidelibacterota bacterium. Next base: position 1,602 of record DTTI01000071.1, on the reverse strand, counting down.
GGTCAATTCCTGATCCTGGAAAACTATTTTACCTGTCAAGTTAACATTTCCATTAACTGTAAGCGTAGCTCGGCCCAGACTCGTTTCCACGGCCACCAGTTCTACCCCTTCTCCTACTCTCGTTGGTCCGGCCTCTTGCCCCGGTTTTTTCACTGTTGCAAAGTTTTTGACTCTCCGGCGTTGTAACTGTTCATTAACGTACCATTCCAAAGGCGCCTGAAAAGGAAGGCGGAAATACCTGTCATATACTGCTTCATAGAGAAAAATCGTCTGACCGTCCGAAGAGAATCCTGTCCATTTGTCAGCACTCTCAAACCTGACTTTGAGCACACCACGCAACGATGAGACAGAATCCATGGAAAAGTAAGATTCATGAGGTTGCCTCTCAAAGGGGGTGACGGCCCATGGAGAGTACAATACAGGCATAACTGGCTGGGAAAAATAGAGAGAGTCCTCCTGCTGCGCATGGAGACTGGTAAGAGTGCCCAAGCACATTAGAAAGCAAACGATCCCTGCTTTTCCGGCTGACTGCCGGAGAACTAGATTCATCTCTTCTCCGATACGTATCATTCTACTCCCGAAACAACGACATCACAGCTGTTCAGGAGTAAAGCAGGTAGCTATATGACTATAAGGGTGTTCTCCTAGATTGTCAGGAAGGATTGTCCGCGATTAATCCATTTTCACGGAGTTTCTTAATGAGACTCCGAATGGCCTTGCCTCTATGACTGACTCGGTTTTTTTCCTCGTCAGAGAGTTCTGCATAAGTCTTTTTCATATCCAGCACGGAAAATACGGGATCGTAGCCGAAACCACCAAACCCTTCTGGTTTTTCGGTTATTACCCCTTCAACGACCCCTTCAGCAGAGAGTTCCGTCTCTTTGTCGACATAAACAGCAACTGTAATGAAACGGGCTGTCCGTCGGTCAGTTGCTATCCCAGACAGTTCACTGAGAAGCTTTTTTACATTATCCTCATAGGTACAACTCTCACCCGCATACCGTGCTGAAAAGATTCCTGGGGCGCCTCCTAAAGCATCCACCTCCAGACCGGTATCATCGGCAACAGAAGGCAAGCCGGTTATTTTGGCAATGGTGCGTGCCTTCAGGAAAGCATTCTCCTCAAAGCTCGTCCCAGTCTCCTCTACTTCCGGGATATTACCATGGGGATCAACCTCATCAAGACAGACAACATCACATCCGGATAGACGAAGAAGCGTTTGCAATTCCACAGCCTTGTGCCTGTTACGTGTTGCAATGACGATCTTCATAATTCATCCGAAAAAGTGCGTGAACATAGAGCCTCAATGAGGGTCGGGCAAGCCATTTAGCAAGATTATGCGGTTGCTTTTCGACGACCAAGGACACTAATTTCGCCGAGCAGATCAAGGCTCGGTAGCTCAGTCGGTAGAGCAGTGGACTGAAAATCCATGTGTCGCTGGTTCGATTCCGGCCCGAGCCACAAAATCCTCGTTGACAAACGGAGATTTTCCCTAATTATAAAGGAGCATTGATTATCGGTTTAAATACCCAATAATCTACCAAAAATGCTCCTTATATGCTCCCCTCATTGACTTTCTAGATTTGTAGGCCTAGATTGCTT
>DTTI01000070.1 GCA_012964825.1 Candidatus Neomarinimicrobiota bacterium | reverse complement strand
CTGTCCACCGTTTTTCAATTGCAGCAACAAGATCTTCCCGATCCCCAGCTACAGCCTCAGCGGGGATGGCCAGCAAGAGGGCGAGAAGTATGATTAGATTCTTTTTCATGATTATCTCCTTATTTCCAAGTAAGAGAACGGATATTAGTTTCCAAGTAGTTCGTTGATCTCCTTAACCTTATTTGTAGCTGAAACAGAGTAAGGATATTTATCGAGGGCATTTTCGTAATATTTCAATGCTGTTTCGTATACCTTCTCATTAAAGTAAAACTCGCCCATGGAATCGGGAGGATTATACCCTTCAGGGTATGCCTCAAGGTATTTGTCAAAATAAGATTTAGCGGCTGCCTTTTCATCTTCACCGTAGTGCATATAACCTAACATATTGAGAATATGAGCATAGCTTGCACCTGAATTTTTGTTTTTATCAAGCAGAACTTTCAATTCATCAATTCTCTCTTTAGGGGTTGGTTTTGTAGTAGCATAGTAATAGTGAATGAACCAACCATCAGGCTCTATTTCATGCATTTTGGACCAGATCTCATGCCTTTTTGCCCTTCTTTCCTCACCAGCAGGCAAGTCGATATCAAAAAGAGAAACCATGAGGTTTGAGTTTTCGTTTTTACCCTTTACAAGCTCCCTGGCCTTTGATTTATGCATTTCATCGGCCTCTCCATCAGGGGTTAACCAGGCCAGAACAACATGAGAGGCAAACAGAGAAGAGTCAACCTCAAGTGACCCTGTGAAAAAAGAGTATGACTTTTCCCATTCAATATTCAAAAAGTGAAAAATACCTTTACTGACCATGGCATTGGCAACTTCATTCTCACCAAACCATTCAATGTATTTTCCATCCGTTGAACCGCCAGTGTTGTTACATGAAATTGTCAGAACAGTTACAACAAGAATTGCGGGAATTAATTTTTTCATGATGATTTCCTTTTTATTTGATTATTTATCTGTTTACTCAGTTGGTGGCTGTTTGACTGGTGCCGGCTCCTCCCATAATTGGGGACCAGTGAGAAGCTCTTACCCTCCATTCGCCGTTTTCTTTAACAAATGCCTGAGTAACACGGGTCATATAATGGCCCACCGGCTTAGATCCTTTAGGTGTCATGGAGCCTTCTGAGTAGTACATGGCTACCGCTGCTTTTTTCGGAACCAGAATAATAACCTCAACATGTTTAATGTTCATATTCACACTGTCATATTCATCAGACCGGCCATCGGGTCCGACCTCATGCAACAGGCCGCCACTGGACCAGAACTCCAGGGCACCTTCCTTTGAATATTCAGCCATGTTTGTTTTATTCTTATTTAAATAATTGTTGCTTGCCATTATCTGCTTGATAATGTCTTCTTTGTCTCCAGCGATCAGAATACCACCGAAAAAAACAGTAAATGAAAGTAACAACTTTACTTTTTTCACAATTATCTCCCTTTGTTTAATCAAGGTTCAAGAAGATTCCATTCTTCCTGAAATGGTTTTTTACGGAATGTTTACCTCGAGCACGGTGAATATAAAGGCTGGGCAATCACTATTTCCATATAATTAATTTCTGTGATCTTCTCTGAACCTTGATGTAAACTGA
>DTTI01000069.1 GCA_012964825.1 Candidatus Neomarinimicrobiota bacterium | reverse complement strand
ATTGGAGCCAGGACAGAAATACAGTGATCCATTTCAGATCGGGTGCGGAATCTGTAGATGTTAAGCATCGCAGTGGCAAAAAATACAGTCTCCCTGTCCCGGCGCCGCAAACATTGTCTAAATGAACGATTATATAAATTCTACTAGATAAATTGGGTCTAGATTTATGCGAGAGCATATAACAGCATGATATATAGGTTTCTGTTCCACTTCAACAGGACCATCATGATTCTTATAAGAAGGATCCATTGGTCATAAAAAGAGAGAAAATGAGAAGAATCTTTAGCACCCCCATCTGCTATTATCTTTTAATACTATTGGTGCTCTTACTCCCGGCTCATAGTCAAGAGAGGCAATCAAGTAATGATCGTCCTGTAGCGACCTTTTCCATACTGGGTTTTGACCCTGAGACAGGAATGGTAGGTGGAGCTGTTCAATCGAGGGTTTTTTCTGTCGGGAATGGTGTTTTGTGGGGAAAGGCTGATGTTGGGATGGTTGCGACACAAGCTTATGTCGATGTGAGCTATGGCCCACAGGGGCTAGAATTATTAAGAAAAGGATTGTCCCCCAAGCAAGTAGTTAAAACTTTGTTGAATAATGATCTCGATCCCCACCCCGAAGATTGGCCCAAAGCTGCCCGACAGTTTTCTGTTATGGATTCTGAGGGAAACGTCGCTACTCACACCGGCCAGAAGGCATCCTTTTGGGCAGGTCATAAATATGGCAAGAATTGCAGTGCTCAAGGCAATATCCTGGCAAGTGAATTGGTGGTGAAAAATATGGTTGAGACATTTGAGGGGACAAGGGGTCATATATCCATGCGGTTGCTTAGTGCACTTGAAGCGGGTCAAGCCGCCGGAGGGGATTCACGTGGCATGCAATCTGCCGCCATTTTGATTGTAAAAAAGGACGGGGGAGTTTGGCTGAACAATGACGTTGTACTCCGTCTTCAGGTTGATGATCATACAGAGCCAATCAAAGAGTTGCGACGTCTCATTGAAAAAGCTCACCAAAGATTCGGTTGGGAATAACACGTTTTATTGAGGAGAAAATCATAAGCACAAGATCAATTGATCTTCATGCAAAAGTATTTGTGCTGACGCTCTTCCTTCTGGGGTGTGATGGAAAGACTGATGAAGAACCGATCCTCTATCTCTCGACAAGAAAGATCGACCATGTTGATGTTTACCACGAACAGCAGGTTAAAGACCCCTATCGTTGGCTTGAGGATGATAATTCAGTTGAGACAGGTGAATGGGTGGCTGGTCAGAACCGTATAACCCAGAACTATCTCACAGACATTCCATTCAGAAACAAAATAAAAAAACGTCTTGAAACCCTATACGACTATGAGCGTGTCTCCGCTCCCTTTCGAGAAGGAAACTTCGAATACTTCTACAAGAACACAGGTCTCCAGAATCATTCCGTCTTGCATCGTTCCACAACTGGCTCAAATGCTCCTCCCCAGATTTTTCTGGATCCGAATTCTTTCTCTGAAGATGGGACGGTGGCTCTGAGGGGTGTTTCCTTTACTAAGGATGGTTCTTTGGCAGGATACATGATAACCGAGGGGGGATCAGATTGGAGGAAAATTGTGGTAATCAACCGTGGGGCTTTTTGGTTTGTGGGATGAAAGAAGCACCCACATCGTGATATAATTTTTTGATAAAATGAAAAAGCTACTCGCCATACTGCTCTTACTCTTCAGCCTAGTTTCAGCCCAAGACTTTCGCCAGACAGTAGCTGTTATCGACTTTGACGCCAGCGGCATCAGCCAGCTGGAAGCCACTTCCCTGACCAATCGTTTCCGTACAGCAGTAGGTGATGTAGGTGCTATGCGTCTGGTTGAGCGTGGTATGATGGAGGAAGTTCTCCAGGAACAGGGTTTCCAACAGACAGGGTGTACCTCAGAGGAATGTGCTGTTGAAGTGGGTCAGCTTCTGGGTGTGCAAAATATGATCGGCGGCTCTATTGGCAGGGTTGGTGACACCTTTACTATCGATGCCAGGATGATATCGGTACAGTCAGGTGTCTCTTTAGTAACAAAACAGAAGACCTATGCCTGGAAAGGACGCTTTTGAGCGCTTCAAAGAACTGAAAACACAGCTTGAGTTGTTAAAGAAATAAGGAAGCTTTTTTTGCTTAATTGAGAGGTTTTTAATAGCACAAAAAAATGTGCCTTAAAGTCCTTTTTGACTATATTTGCACAGTGTGATGAAAATCATAGCTCATCTGGTAATCCGTTGCAAATAAAACCTCATTTTAACTGCTATAATCTATTAATCTTTCTGGCATCATTGACGCTAAATGCTTGTGGGGAACCAGGTGCTATTTTTCTTACTGAAGAAGAAGAATCAAAAAACAAGTCGTTCAACTTCCCGCTTCATATGAATGAAGCAAAATGTAACAAGTGCCACGGATTAGAAACAAAAGTAAGCAAGACCGGAGAACTGCGAAGCCACAACGTTGGAAAAGATTGTATTACATGTCATTCATTAAATGGGGCCGGCAGAGGTATTTATAAAGTGGCTGGCAGTGTATTCAAACCTGATGGTGAAACTCCATATCCAAACATCAAAGTGAAGTTGTTTCCCGGAAAAAATAGACTTGGAAACCCTGTTGCTGTATTGGAAGTTGATGGCAATGGAAACTTTTATACAACTAAAGAGATAATGCCGGGCGGTAAGGGTGATGGGGAAATTGGCTTACTTTATCCATCGGTAGTTACTGATCATGGCGAATATAGTATGCCCGTTGCCTTCAGCATTTCAATGGGAGGATGTAATTCCTGTCACGGTGTAAACGTAGCCAGGATTTTCGCGGAGTAACCTAATTTTTTGGCGAAGCAGCGGACCCTTCCCAATCAGGGTCGGAGACTCCTACTGCAAAGGTCGATTCCACAACAGGTGTAGCTGATACAAGCAAAACTCTGACCGGTTTAACCAATGGTACAACATACTATTATAGACTCAAGGCTGTTGACAATTTGAATAATGAAAGTGATTATTCCAGTGAAGTGAGTTCAACTCCTGTCCAACCAAACTCAGCACCAGTTGCCACGGTACAAACGGTTGCTACCAGTGAAGATACGGAAGTTACAATCACTTTGTCTGGGACAGACTCAGATAGCGATGCCCTAACCTACAGTATTGTAACATTACCTGCTAATGGCAGTCTATTTCAGACTGATGATGGAACCAACAAGTCAACGGCAATATCGAGTTCAGAGCTGCCAGCTTCTGTGTCTAATTCAGAACACAAGGTCATTTACTCGCCAAATGAAAATGGCTCTGGAGATGGACATGGGAATTTCACTTTTAAGGTCAATGACGGGAAGGATGATTCTGAAACCGCAACGGTAACTGTCAATGTAACTGCTGTTAATGACCCTCCAACATCTTTTAGCATGGTTTCTCCAGCTAATGATACAAATATTGATATAAATGATGGCAACTACTCAGATAGCCTCACTTTTGATTGGACAGCATCCGGATTCAGCGCAAAAAAACTGGAGGAAGAGCTATACTACTCCTTCAGTTCATTTACTTATCCAACGACCATTTTTAAGTATACTATTTCTACCAGCGAAACAGAACTGTACAAAAGTCCAGAAACAGAGTTTCCCCCATCAGATTACATTACTGAGCAGGTCTTTCTTGCCAGTAAGGACGGCACTAAAGTCCCTATGTTCATAGTTCAAAAAAAGAACCTTGTAAGAGATGGGAAAAACCCGACAATACTATATGCTTACGGGGGGTTTAACATCAGCCTAACACCCCGTTTCAATATTTCCAATATAGTGTGGTTGAAAAATGGGGGTATATATGCTCAACCTAATCTGAGGGGTGGGGGGGAGTATGGAGAAGCTTGGCATGAAGCCGAGACCAAGTTGAACAAGCAGAATGTTTTTGATGATTTTATTGCAGCAGCGGAATACCTAATCGAAAACAATTATACCTCCAGCGATTATTTGGCTATCTCTGGTGGATCTAATGGAGGACTTCTTGTCGGTGCGACAATAACTCAAAGGCCTGATCTCATGAAAGTTGCCTTACCTGCAGTAGGAGTTATGGATATGCTAAGATATCACCAATTCACCGCCGGAGCAGGGTGGGCATCTGACTACGGTACAGCAGACGACTCACCGGAGATGTTCAAATACCTGAGAAAATATTCCCCACTTCATGCGATAGAGAATGGTACAGCATATCCTGCTACTCTTGTAACCACAGCTGATCATGACGATAGAGTTGTGCCGGCCCATTCATTCAAATTTGGGCACGACTTCAGGAGGCAAATACGGGAGCAAATCCCACCCTCATCCGAATTCAGACACGGGCCGGGCATGGGAGTGTTTTGACAGCACAGCGAATTCAACTAGCGACCGATCGTTTTGCTTTTGTCTGGGAGAATATGGGGGTAGTACCAAAGCAATTAATTAAGTTTTTTGATAATGGAATTTGATATTTTTTTCAGTGGTAACTATTGTTTTACCCAAAATAGTTACTTTGATTACGACCTAAACTTGGCAACACAAGTGAGCTAAAAAAACACGTGTCCTGAACCACATGCTTTTTTTGAGTAATAATAATGGATTTATGAGCATTTCATTGCCGGTTGACGCCGGACAACTTCGAGTGAAGTAAAGGGACGGCTCTTACGGCCCGGTAAAAGAGAATCCTGTTTCAGCAGATATACCATCATCCTTTTAGATGGAACTTCAAACAGCCCAATAGAGCATTTCCGTGTCTGGTTTGATGAAGCTTCAGTCTCCGGAATTTGAGTATCTTGGAGCTTGCTACTTTTTCATCATGGGCCCTCAACTGAGATATAGGCATAAATTCGAGAAAGTGAAGAAAGGCATATTTTTGGCACTGGTGTTTCTGTTGTTCATCCCACTCCAAGGACAGACCGTGGCAGGGCGCGTTGTTGATGTGGTTACGGGCGAACCTTTGCGAGATGCCAACATCATTCTTGAAGGGACAACTCTTGGTGACGCCACCGACGGTGACGGGCGGTTTGTGATTGAAGGGATCCCTGCAGGAGATCATACCATCCATATCAGCATGGTAGGATACAGACGTGAGTCGGTCTCCCTTCATTTGACAGACAGCTCCACCGAGTCCGTCATCGTCCGATTGACGCTTGAACCTCTTGAAGGCGGATTAGTGATTGCCGAAGGAGAGCGGGGCGCCGATCCGCGGTTGGAGTTTTCCGTACCGTCCTTTGAACTGACAAGAAGATCCATTGAAGAAATGTCCGGTACCCTCGGCGACGCCCTCACCGCTGTTCAGTCCCTCCCAGGCATTCTTACTACTGATGATCTGTCCAATACTTTTGTGGTGCCTGGAGGAAGCCCGGATCAAAATCTCATTCTTATTGATGGAATGGAGCTATTCAACCCTTATCGGAGAAGCGGAATGGCGTCACCATTCAATCCGCGGCTCGTGAGTGAAATAAGGGTTTTCACAGCGGGATTCCCGGCCATGTACGGTGACCGTCTCTCATCTGTCCTAGAAGCGACCACACGTGACGGCACAACAGATAGGCCGTTTGCAGGTACGGTAGCGGCCACGACTTACCACACCAATATTATTCTGGAGGGGAAATTACCTTATGACGGAAGTTGGCTCGTGAGTGGACGAAAATCTTACTATGGTACAGTAGGTAGAACTGTCGCAGCAAAACTGAAGATCGGCAACGAATTGGCCTTCCCGACATTCGAGGATCTATATGCCAAAGTCGCCCTTCACCCGAAAGAAGGTCAGCGGATAGAGATTACCTTGTTGTCGGCATATAATAATATGGATTTCCTGGTGAAGCCCGAGTTAGGTGAACAGGATGGTGAAAGAGGAACAATTGACGGTGCGGACCGGATGTGGAATCAGCTAGCCGGAATAAGGTGGCACACACCGTTGTCTGACTTTATTCAGGTTGGTTTTTACCTCAACGGTTACCACTACGGAGGGAAGAGCGACTTTGCTAGTGAACTTCTTCCATTGGATGACCCAGAAAGTTCAATTCCCCAGGGCTTTGGGGTGGAGCCGCCCTTGCCGCCTCCTACTTTCGGGGCAGTGGACACCATTCGTTTCAACCATCATCAGACATATAGCTTCGAAAGAATTTCCCTCGGTGGCTGGAGTATCATCAAAAAAGGTGATCATGTCATGGAGTTGGGCGGGAGTTTTGACGGTATCTCCGCCACCATGGCAAGCGACCTGGAATTAAATGAATTTGGTCAGAAGGTCCGTGAAGCTCTGGTAGACGCTCCTCTCTGGTTTGGCACTATGATGGACAGTATGGACATTGTCAGTGACTATTCACGTTTTGGCGCCTATGTTCAGGATAGCTGGACACCGCAGGGAGGCCGTTTCACCTTTGCACCGGGTCTGAGAATCGATAGGATAGGTCTCAGTGAAGAACTGCTGGTCTCTCCAAGGATTCGGGCTTCTCTAGAGACAGCCGCCGGAACCGTCCGGGCGGCGGGTGGTCGGTTTGTCCAGAGTCCCGGTTATGAGAAGTTTCTGGATGGCAGCCGTGTCTTTGATCTGATGCAGTATAGAACATTGGAAGGACTCATTTCCCCTTTCGGCTGGCACGCCAGTGTCGGTTTTGAAAGAAAAAACCGTCGCGGTTTCAATCTGGCTCTGGAGGGATTCCGGAAAAACTTCGAAAAACTGATTACACGTAAAGCTGATATCCAGTCTCGGTTGGTTGGAGATTATCACACGGGGCCGCCTGCCTTGTCTGAAAGCTACGACGTAGTTACAGCTATGCGGTTCCAGCCTGCACTGGAAGCGGAAAACGGTAGTACTGTGGACGCAGTAGGTCTTCAAGGACGGCTTGAGAAAAGGCGTGTCACCATAGATGACAGATGGACCGGCTGGATTTCATACACTTTCAGCCGTGCGGAAGAGGAGCGTATGGCCCAGGGAGCTCTTAGACGCTTCCCTTTCGAGTATGACCGGCGGCATTCCCTTAGTATGGGGATAAGCGTAAGGCTAGGGAGAGGATTGACGGTCAGCTCTCGATGGCAGTACGGCTCCGGATTTCCTTATACTCCCGCAATCAGCATGGAGCCAATGGTGGGGCAGGCGGTGGATGACCTTGATTCTACCACGATCAGAAACATCATCCTTTCTGACCCGGAAACAGGTTACGCCCGTTTTGTTCCTACTTTTGGAGGGCCTGAGAATTTCAACTCAGCTCGGTATCCTGCATATCACCGTCTGGATGTCCGGTTAGAATATGATCAGTCTATTAAAGAACGGGTGAATCTGAAACTCACTTTTGAGCTGTTGAACGCCTACAATAGAAAAAATGTGCTTGAGTATAGGAGTATTATCAACATTGAAGGGGGCGAAGAGCATATTCCCCTCAGTTTGCAGTTCCCCAAACCTGTTCTTTATTATGAACCCATATATACCCTGCTTATGCTCCCCACTTTTGGGATTGAGGTTTCATTTTAGATTTAACAGGTTTATCTCCTGCTTTTCACCTTTTTCTCTTCTGAAAGTGGAATTAAAATAATACTTGACACAGGTGAAAAATAAGTTGTATTCTCAGGCCTGATGAGACGAGGGGATGCGTCTATTCATAATATTGTGGGATAACTATCCTCTCTACAGACATAATAAACTTGAATCTTTTGGATAATATTAAATGAGAACGAGGAGTATTGATATGAATAATCGAGTTATTGTTCGCTGTTTTGCGCTATTGCTTGCAGTGTCCATGCCTCTTGCTCTGTTTGCTCAAACCGGTACTGTTGCCGGCCGGGTCACAGATCAGGATGGTAACCCCTTGGTGGGCGCCAACGTTTTAATCGTTGGAACCAACATGGGTGCCGCGACAGGTATGGATGGTGATTACAGCATGGCCAGTGTAACCGCAGGTGATTACAAGGTAAGTGCCAACTACATTGGTTACGCCACTTCTTCAGAGCAGGTTAGCGTTCTTGCTGGTAGTGTTACCGAATTGAATTTTTCTCTTCGGGCATCTGCCATTGACATGAATGAGATTGTGGTTACTGGAACAGGTGTTGCTGTGGAGAAAGCTAAGTTAGGTAACACTGTTGGTACCGTTAAAATGGATGAGCTTGCGGGTTCGCCTGTAAGCAGCGTGGATCAGATTCTCACAGGCCGGATACCCGGTGTTCAGGTGAATCTGAACGGCGGACTGGCCGGTGAAGGTGCTGAGATCAGAATTCGAGGTACTTCAAGTATTTCTCAGTCCAACCAGCCCACCATTTACGTGGACGGTATCCGCTTGGACAACTCCACAAATGCTGGTGGCATGAATTGGAATGGTGGTGTCCCGGGCCGCATGAGTGAGATCAATCCGGACGCCATTGAGCGTATTGAGGTACTCAAAGGAGCCACAGCTTCTGCTCTGTACGGTTCCAAGGCAACTAATGGGATCATCAATATCATCACCAAGCAAGGCGCCATCGGCAAACCAAAATTCTCGTTTAAAATGGCTCAGACGACTGGTAGTTATGATGAGTCACGCTACAAGGAAAATACCGGTTTCGCCAGGACCGACGACCAAGCCTCCAGAATGAAGCATATGTTTTCAGCTGATGCCTCATCCAAGTCCGAAGGTGGCAGCTACTCTGGTAAAACATGGGAAATTATGTCCATCCCCTTTGCCGGGATGCTTTACGACAAGGCAAGCGGTAACACCATGTCCGCCAGTGTGGAAGGTGGTGTTCCTGGGGCCACATATTTTGCCAATGTTCGCTATCAGACCTTTGATGGTCCATTTGACAACAATGCCACCCTAGGCGGCCTTCCTGTCGGCGATGGCAATGATGCTGACAACAAATTCATGTCAAGCGCCACCCTGAACATTTTGCCTAGTGACAACCTGAAGGTGCGCATTCATACCTTTTATACTGGCCGTATCCAGAGTACAATTCAGAATAACAACAACATCTATGGAATTACCTCTCTCATTCAGATGGGGAAACCTGAATTCGCCACGGCCTTAAGCTATGGCGATGCTGTTGACAACTATACCGGATCCTTTGCCTGGGCCACAGCTAGGGAAGTGACCTTCCGGCAGTTGAATTCTGATCTTGATAACACTCTGGTCTCTACTACCGTGACCTACACACCTGGCAACAATCTTACCTTGAAAGGTAATTTCGGTCTGAATATGACCAACGGCCGTGGTGAGAGTTATATGCCTTATAGGTGGGCCGCTGATAATAAAAGCAGTTATTACAGAGATGGATATCTTTCTATTGGCCGTCGTCAGCAGAAAGAGCTGACCTTGGATATAAGGGCCAGCCATAATATGGACATGGGTAACCTCAGCTTTGAAACAGTTGGAGGTTTTAATGCCAATAGAATGGTAAGGAAATTCATCGAAGGTTGGGGCAACCAGTTCCCCGGCCCCGGTCTCCAGGTTTTGGGCGCACTGAATGCGCCTCAGTCCGGCTCTTCTTTTGTTGAAACTATTGAGGCCGGATACTTGTTCCAGGAGCGTGTTGGTGTTGGCGATTATCTGTTTGCGACACTTAGCATGCGGTTGGATGCCACCAGCACCTTTGGTGAGGAGTTCCAGACGGTGACATACCCCCGCGTGGGCCTCTCCTATCTATTAACTGAAATGATGGGTCCCCTTGGCCCCCTTAGCACACTTCGTCTACGTGGATCATGGGGTCAGTCGGGTAACCAGCCCGGTGCGTTTGATCAGTACACCACATATGCACCGTGGTCGTCTCTGGAAGGCCCCGGTCTGAGACCAGGCAACGTGGGTAACCCCGCATTGGGACCTGAGATTACTACAGAAACTGAAGTTGGGTTTGACTTCGGTATTTTAAATGATAAGATCGGTGGTGAATTTGCATACTTTAGCAAAATCACCACAGACGGCCTCGTTCCCCAATCCTTTCCACCTTCCGGTGGATTTGCTAACACCCAGCTTACCAATATCGGTGAGTGGACAGCTTCAGGTTGGGAGCTTGGACTGAATGCAAATGTTGTACGTTCCAGCCAGCTCACTGTGGATGTGTATGGAGCTCTCTCCTACTTGGAGGACGAACTTACCAGTCTCGGTGGTGCACCTGAGCAGAAGGTTGGCGGATCCTATCCACGCTACAGGAACTTCCTGACAAAAGGATTCCCAATTGCGGCTCTGTTTGGTGCTAAACTGGTGGACACTGAGTATCCCATCGATTTGAATAATGATGGTGTTTGTGAGAGCAAATCCGAACTTCTGGCAGCTTTTACCGGTAGCGAAACCATGAGCATTCTTTCTGGTTGGGGCCCCTGTCTGGATGTTCCCACCGATGCTGATGTAACAGCCAAGCGCGCCAAGACAGCCGGTGACAGATTGGCTTGGTATATTGGTAAGCCAAGACCTGACTACATGGGTTCCTTCGGTGCTAATATTACAATCATGAGAAACATCCAGATTAACGCCATGTTTGAGACGCGTTTTGGCAACTTCGGGTATTCCAATCTGACGGATGCCTTCCGCAAGGCCAACCCTTATATCGGGCGAAACATCATGGGTTCCTCAATAACGGAACGCGACTTCATGACCGGTGGTGTGGATGCCAGCTTCAACCCCAAGTACGATGCTAACGAACGCTTAGCGGCTGCGAAAGAATGGGTTGAAACGTGGCAGTCACTGTCGCCTTACAGCGGTTTGAACCTTGTTGAAGACGGTGATTTTGTCCGTTTTCGGGAGTTGAGTATTACATACCGTGTTCCCAGTGAGACAGTTTCACGCTTCGGCCTGACAAATATGTCAGTTTCTTTTGCCGGGCGTAACATTATGCTCTGGACAGATTACTCAGGTATCGATCCTGAGCTGAACGCCGGCAGTGCACAGGACGGCGGTCTGAATATGTTTAGAGAGAGTATTGATGCATTTGGAGTACCTATCCCAAGGACCTTCACCATGTCGGTGAACTTTGGTTTCTAGGATCAGGATAATGAAAATCGGAGGAAATGATATGTTAGCCAAATTGAGAAAACAGTCGGCTTTTTTCATGATCCCCGGGATCCTGGTGCTGAGCCTGGTGTCCGTGGGTTGTGATATGGATTCCGAAAACCCCAATGCACTTGTTGAGTCTGATCTTGGAGATCCGGCTGTGGCTGCTGCAATGGCAAACGGTGCTCTGAACACCACCAGCAATGGGATTGGTAATATGCTGGCCCCAATTTCAGTGTCGAGCGATGAGGCAACCTGGATTGGTTCTCGCGACGCTTGGGGTTCTCTTGACAAAGGTCAGATGTCAGATGTCTACAACGAGTTTGTAGACGGACAGTGGAACTCGATTACCGAGGGGCGCTGGATGGCAGATCAAGCTATTAAAACGCTTGAAGCCTTTCAGAGTGAAGGTGTCCTAGGCAATGTTGAAGACCTGGCCAGGGTCTATCTGTATGCGGGTGTTGTCCGGGTGTGCATTGCTGACTGGTTTGAGGACTTTGTGTATTCAGACAAAACTATCCCCGGCAGTCCTTTCGGTGTGGGCAACATGATGGGAGTATACGACGAGGCTATTGAACTCTTTAAAAAAGGGATGTCAACCACGTCAAGCTCTGAGATGAAGGCTCGCTTTAACGCCATGTTGGCCCGTGCCTACTTCTATAAGCAGGTTCATACGGTCATTGGCAATGGTGGCGGCTTTGTCACGGACAGCAACGCCAAAAGCTATGCGGAAGCAGCCTTGAACACATGGGATGAGACCTCAAAATATCAGATTGAGTACTCTTCCACTACTGTGGGAAGCGGATTTTCCTGGCAGATAAACGGACGTTCAGAGCTTGAGTTTGGCATAAGGCCTGATGGAATTGGTGACCCGTTCCCAGCAGATCTAGTAGATACAGATGCCAGTGTCGATGTGGTTGATCCTCAGGGTAACGCCTTGGGCCCCGCTGATCCGCGGATAGCGGCCATCGTTAACGACTTTTTCAAAGATCGTGGCGGTACTGACTATGCCCCCATTACAATGATATCTGGTGCTGAATTGTATATAATGCTTGCTGAAATGGCTGGTAATGATGCAGATGCCATTACGCACTTGAACATGAACAGAACCGGCATGACACCATACGACGGCAGCAATGCAACAGTGGCCGATGCCATCAAGCATGAGCGCCGGGTGAATCTCTTTGCCACCGGTAGACGGATGCTTGACATGTATCGCTTTGGCGAGACTTCCCTACTGTGGGAAACTCAGTTTGAGGCGAAGTCAAGCCCAGGGACCCTGTTTCCTATCACTATTAAGGAGATTAGGGCTAATCCGAACTGTCCATTGCCAGGTTAAAGATTTTATAAGATTGGCAAGTAAAAACGCGGGTCCTTTTGGGTCCGCGTTTTTTTTATAAGTAAAAGGACATTTCACTGTAAATTTTTTTATGATTATTGTGGGAAGAAATTTCATAACTGTGGTGCTATTGACTTTTCTGGCCTACCCATTTCTTTACGGAGTTGAGAAAAAGAGAAAGCCTGTGGTGGCGTTTGTGGGTACTCGGCTGGAAGAGATCCCTGAAATTCATCATGCCAGGATCAATCTAAAATTCCACAATCTTTTCTCTGAGCAGCAAGGGATCCTCTACATAGGCCCCAACCCTGTGAAAGATGCATTGGGAGAAGCCGCAGTGGATAGTGTCATCGGAACGTCGGACCTGGGATTGTTAAAGCGTGCAGCGACACAGGCAGGAGCTGACCATCTCTTTTTTGCCATGCTGGAGAATCAATCCCAACATGAGAATAGAGTTATGCTGGTGGGTAATGTGGTGCGTTACGATCTGGAAACCGATCAGCTCTACAGGATGGAAGTGCTGAAATATCTGGAAGATTTTGGGATTGAGATTGCTAGAGTAAAGCTGAACCTTCTGGACACCGTTTCTATTGACAACTCCGTCCCAATGGCAACCACGGCCTTGACCTTTGGCGTCATCATGGTCTTGGGTCTTCTGATGCTTTTTTTCCTCAAGACAGAGGTGAATTTAGGCGGGGAGGGGTCAACACCAACTGATAACACTGGTGACCCAGGGTTAATCGGTTAGGATTACCTAAGACGTATTTCAAAACTATCTCAATGATAAAGCCCTCCCAGTGAGGGCTTTTTTATTTCGGTGTGCCACAGTCTCCTTTGCGATTGTCAGCCTGAACCATTATGTTCCATCTTTCTTCACATAAATATCAGTATGGATGAGCACCTATGAATAAGCTTGGACTGCACTTTTTCTCACCCTCTGATGCCCCTAAATACAGGCGAACCCGGACTCTTTTTCTCATTATCTATGCCGCGGCCGTCTCTGCCATTTTGTTCCCGTGGCCGAAAGTGTGGGGGATCTACCCCATGGTTCTGGGCCTTCCCTTTCTCATGTTCTGGATGGTACTGGCTGTTGTAGCCATTTTTCTTGGGCTGGTACTGCTCTACCGGTCTGAACCAGAGGAAAACTAAATGGAAGGGTGGCTCATCGCACTCCTGATTTGTCTGGCCTACCTTGCGGTGACGCTGGCTACGGGTATCATGTCCGGTTTTCGGGTCTCAAAGAGCGTTACCGGTTTCGTGGCGGCGGATCGCTCTATGAATACTGTTGTCCTTTACTTTGTTATGGGTGCCTCCATCTTTTCTTCTTTTGCCTTTCTGGGCGGTCCTGGGTGGGCCTACTCACGGGGTGTTGCATCTCTTTATATTCTTGCTTACGGAATCGTCGGTGTAGTACCGCTCTATTTTTTTGGACCGAGGGTCCGGCGACTGGGAGAGAAGTTTGGATTTGTGACGCAGGCAGAGGTGCTGGCATACCGGTTTGACAGCCGGGCACTGTCTATCATTCTGACACTGTTGAGCGCCGGAGCCTTTCTGCCTTACATCGTGATCCAGATGAAAGGAGCGGGACTGATTCTCGAAACGATCACGGACGGTCGTGTCCCCTTTGCCGTTGGAGCAGGCCTTTCTTATGCTGTGGTCATTATCTATGTGGTATTTAGTGGTGTACTTGGTGTGGGATGGACCAACATGTTCCAGGGGATGTTCATGATGGTTATCGCCTGGTTTTTGGGGCTATATCTCCCCATAAAACTTTACGGTGGTGTGGGACCCATGTTTGAACAGATAGCAAACAGTGACAAGGCGCAGATGCTGGTGGCTCCCGGACTTGACGCCGCCGGTGACCCGTGGACGTGGGCCGCCTTCAGCTCATCCATAGTTGTTTCCGGTCTTGGTTTCATGATGTGGCCCCACCTTTTTATGAGGAGCTTTGCAGCTAAGAGTGATCGGTCGCTACGACGGACAGTGGTCATGTATCCAACATTCCAGATCTTCCTCATACCAATTCTTCTCATCGGTTTTTCCGGTGTACTAAAATACCCCGGGGTTAATCCTGCCGATAGTATTGTCCCCTTTTTACTCAGGGAATTGACACTTTCGCCGGTTTTGGTGGGGCTGGTCTGCGCCGGGACGCTAGCGGCGTCCATGTCTACCGGTGACGCCATTCTCCACTCTGCCGGCTCCATCGCTGTCAGGGACGGCCTTGTAAGTGGCCTTGGCATGAAAATAGATGATGCCCGGCAACGGTTCTATATTCGCCTTGTTGTTGTTATGCTGGGAATTACCGCTTATGGATTAGCCCTGGTCCTGGACCAGGGGTTGGTGGATCTGCTTCTCATGGCGTATGGCGGGATCGTTCAGATATTTCCACTTGTGTTTGCTACTTTCTACTGGCCCCGTGCCACAAAAGCCGGCGCCCTGGCCGGTCTTGTTACAGGTATTGTGGTGAACACTTTCTTTCGACTCAATCCGGAGTTTTCGCCCTTTGCTGGGATGCATGAGGGCGTTTATGGGTTGACGCTGAATACTCTTGTTCTGGTGGTTGTGAGTCTCCTGACACAGCCTGATCCCAGGGATCGTGTTAAGGCCTGCGTAGAGGCATAGATTGCTGTCCAAATTGTGACATTTCACCGTTTCCCTCACAATTGGCTCATTGGAATCTGTTTTATATTGTTGATTGGTTGTGACGCTCCATACCATAAGCCCAATGTAGTGATAATTCTGGTGGACGACCTCGGCTGGTCTGATCTAGGCAGCTACGGGAGCACCTTCTATGAGACGCCTAACATTGATCAGTTGGCTGCTGAAGGGATGAAGTTCACTCAATTCTACACAGCTGGCACGAACTGCTCTCCCACCCGGGCAAGTATCATGACCGGTGTCAGCCCGGCGAGACTGAAAATAACAAACTGGATTGGCGGGACACAGGTGGGGAATCTTTTGCCGGCAGACAACTTCGAACACCTACCTTTTGATGAATATTCGCTTGGGGAAGTATTCTCTGATGCCGGCTACATGACGGGCTATATTGGAAAGTGGCATTTGGGAGATACGTTATCTTTCCCTCAACATCACGGTTTTCAATTCAATCTGGCCACTAACCGAGGGGGCACACCAGGAGCATATTTTTTCCCTTACAAGAACGCTAAACGACCTCGATTGAACATTCCTGATCTTGAAGATGGATATGAAGGAGAGCACCTGACCGATCGCTTAACTTCTGAGGCGATCAAATTCTTGGAGATATATCAGGATAAGCCATTTGTGCTGATGCTGGGATACTATACGGTCCATTCACCTATTGTGGCGAAGGAAGAGAAAATTGAGAAATATAGAGAAAAAGCTTCCCGCTATCTGGTTCCGGAGGAGCCAGAGTTCCATGAAGAGAAAAACGGCACACTCAATAAACTGAAACAGGATAACCCAGTCTATGCTGGAATGATTGAATCTACTGATGAAGGTGTCGGGGAGATAGTCAAGGCGCTGGATGAACTGGGTTTGGCCGAAAATACAATTCTGGTTTTTTTATCTGACAATGGAGGACTTTCTACACTCTCAGGCGGGAAAACATGGATGCCCACATCTAACTTGCCATTGAGGGCGGGCAAGGCGTGGGTGTATGAAGGGGGGATTCGAATTCCGTTTATCATCCGGTGGCCCGGGAAGATTGAGGCAGAAACTGTCAATCATCAACCGAGCGTTTCGACTGATTTGCTCCCAACACTGCTTGATATGACTGGATTGGATTTGATACCGGAACAACATGTGGGCGGTGAAAATCTATGGCCGTCAATAAAAGATAATGTACCACTGGACAGAGAAACATTGTTCTGGCATTTCCCACACTATTCTGGTTCTGGTGCTACCCCCGCAGCAGCAGTACGGAAAGGGGACTATAAATTGATCCTGTGGTTTGAAGATGACTCAGTGGAATTGTACAATTTGAATAATGATCTAGGTGAACAAAACAATTTGGTGAAGACTCACCCCGAAATAGCGACGGCACTGATGGCTGAGTTGAAAGCCTGGCTCGAAGATGTTGACGCAAACATGCCAAAACCGAACCCGGATTGGCGTGGTTCCTGAGAAACAGATAGATTTTCTTAGCAATGCATAAAGTTAATCCAAATGTACAAGGCCGGAGAAAATCACCTACTCTCGGGATCAATGAGCTGAGCGTCGCCTTGGAGGCGGAAGGGCGGGAGTTGTTCCGTTTCGGTTTTGGGGAGTCGCCTTTCCCGGTTCCGCAAATAGTGACTGATGCCCTCGTGGAGAATGTCAGCCGGAAATCATACCTTCCTGTTCAGGGGTTTCCCGAGCTGAGAGAGGCCGTGGCTGCATTCCATGGTGGAAAGGAAGGAATCAGCTTTACCGAGGAGCAGGTGATGATCGGTCCCGGCTCCAAGGAGCTGATGTTTCTGATGCAGCTTTGCCTCGAGGCCGAAGTATTGATACCGACACCGTGCTGGGTCTCTTATGTCCCTCACGGTGAAATACTCGGGCGGAACATCCGGCTCATCCACACCACTTCCGCTGACCGTTGGCTCCTGTCGTCAGATCGGTTAGCTTCCGAGGTCACCGATTCCAACCCGAAACTGCTTATTATAAATTATCCCGGAAATCCTCATGGGACTACCTATTCACAGGCTGAGCTGGAGGCACTGGCCACAGTAGCTAGAGAACGGGACATTATTGTACTCTCAGATGAGATTTACGGGGAACTCCATCATGATGGCGCTCACCAGTCACTGGCAAGATATTACCCTGAAGGGACCATCATCAGCTCAGGACTTTCCAAATGGTGTGGTGCTGGCGGATGGCGGCTCGGGACATTCATCTTTCCCAAAGAACTGTCATGGCTTCAGGAAGCCATGAGCTCTGTTGCCAGCGAGACTTATTCCACCGTGAGTGCACCCATCCAGTACGCCGCAGTTACCGCCTACAGCGGCGGAAAAGAGATCGAAGCGTACCTCTCGGCTTCCCGACGGATACTGAAAGCACTGGGGTGCCACTGCGCCAAGAGATTGCACGACACAGGCCTTAAGCTTTGCTCACCGGCGGGTGCCTTCTATCTATTTCTCGATTTTTCACCTATCTCACCCAGAGGGATAAGAACCAGCGATGCCTTGTGTGAAAAAGTGCTGGAAGAGACAGGCGTGGTCCTTTTGTCGGGAGAAGCGTTCATGCGTCCGGAGGAAGAGATGACCGCCCGTCTCGCCTATGTTATCTTTGATGGTGGTGAAGCCATGGCCGCTGCTGGCGCCGCTGTTTCTGATCAATTCTTGGAAGAACAGTGTCCCAGAGTACTGGAGGGGATAGAGCGCTTGGCAAACTGGGTGAAGTCACACTCGGGCTGAGCGTGATACCGTCTGATCCCCACTGGACCTCCATTATCCCGCCCCTTCTGGCGGTAGGCCTCGCTTTTATCACCCGCGATGCTATTATCAGCCTCCTCATCGCCTGTTTTGTAGGAATCCTCATGATGGGAGAGGGGATTGCCGGGTTCCCGCCGTTTCTTGTCCGGGCACTGGGGAATGAGGACTTCATATGGATCTGTCTCATCGAATTTTGTATTGGTATCCTTGTAGCCTTTCTCCAGCGGTCCGGTGCTATCATTATGTTCACTGAGCGGGCCGGAACGTGGGTGAAAAACCGCCGACAGGTCAATCTTCTGGGATGGGGAATGGGCATCACCATTTTTTTTAGCGACTACTTCACACCTCTTTTTGTTGGACCCGTCATGCGGAATATCACCGATAAATTCCGGATCTCTCGGGAAAAACTTGCCTATATCTGTGATTCTACAGCGGCACCGCTCCTTTCCATCATCCCCATTACCAGCTGGGCTGTCTACATGGGGGGACTGTCCGTGGGTACCGCTGGTATTGTTGACAGAGATATGGCCATGGCCGTTTTTCTCAGGAGTATCCCGTATAATTTCTACGGACTCCTGACCATCATAATGGTAGGGCTTATTGCTGTAAGATTCATCCCTGAATTCGGCCCCATGAAAAAAGCGGAGGAAAGAGCTTACAAGGAAGGAAAAGTACTTCGGGATGGTGCAGTTCCCATGATGGGAAAAGAGCTGACAGATCTGGCGCCAGCCGATGCCTCCAAAACAAACCCTTTTCTCAACTTTTTTCTTCCTGTCACCATCATTGTCACTATCAACATAGGAACTTTCATCACTCTCGGCACTGCAAAGGTACTGGAGAGCTATATGCTGGCTGCTGCTGTCCTTGGGATCGTCCTATGGTTACAGAAGGTGGACCCGTTGAGTGGACTGATGAAATCTGTGTTGGCTGGTGTGAAAGGCGTTATGCCGGCGGTCATGATACTGGCTCTTGCGTACTGTATCAACCTTTTGAGTAAAGAGATGGGGACGGCCCAGTATGTCGTTGGAGCCACTGAGCACTGGCTGACACCAGAGCTTCTCCCTCTCATGACGTTCTTTCTCAGTGCTTTTATCAGCTTTGCAACAGGGACGTCTTGGGGGACCTACGCCATTATGATCCCGATTGCACTGCCGCTGGCGTATCAGTTCAGCGGCGAAACGTTCAGCACAGTGGTCTTGGGTACCTTTGCCGCTGTGGGGGGAGGAGGCGTCTTTGGCGATCACTGCTCACCTCTATCGGATACGACCGTTCTAGCTTCTCTCGGAAGCGCCTGTGATCATATTGACCACGTCCGGACGCAACTGCCTTATGCCCTTTCCGTGGCAGCGGTGGTCTCCATACTGTATCTCATTATTGGCTTTGTCTAAGAATATATGGTATAATTCAAAAGGAGCTCTATACAGAATGAAATTTCTTGTCCTTGGTTGTGGTATGCAAGGTCGGGCCGTCATTTATGATCTGCTGCAATCTTCAGATGTAAAGAGTGTATTGGCCACAGACGTAGACCTCTCTGGTGTAGAAGGAGATCCCCTTTTTCAAGATGATCGGTGCTCTCAACAAGTGTGTGACGCCACCGATGAGGCTGCCTTGAGAGCCATTATGAAGGAAGGATTTGATGTGGTTGTGGACATGCTTCCTGTACCCTTTGCCCGGCCTGTAGCGGAAGTTGCCATTGCTGAGGGTGTTCACATGGTGAACGCTAATTATGGTAAGGACCTCTATAACCTCCATGACAAAGCGAAATCGGCTGGTGTAACTCTTTTTCCTGAGAGCGGGCTGGATCCCGGAATAGACCTGATCCTCTGCGGGGAAATGCTGCGTTATTTCGATGAAATATATGAACTGAACAGCTATGGCGGCGGCTTGCCAGAGCTCTCAGCCGCAGACAATCTGTTGAAGTATAAAATTACCTGGACGTATGAAGGAGTCCTGAAGTCATACTCAGATGACGCCAGAATTCTGAAAGAGGGTGAAATCATTGATATTCCCTGTGAGACCCTTTTTGACGAGGAGAACATCCATTATGTTGATGTTCCTAGCTTAGGTGCAATGGAAGCAACTCCTAACCGCGATGCCTTGCGTTTTGTGGAACAGATGGGTATTGGTGATTCATGCCATACTGCCGGCAGGTACACCCTCCGTTGGCCAGGTCACGCCACAGCCATGCGACCATTTTCTAACTTGGGATTTCTCTCTACAGAACCGCTGAAGAAGGGTCTGCCGTCACCCAGAGACTTTCTTAGAGAGGTTCTGGAGCCGAAGTTGCAACTTGGGGCCCAAGAGAGAGACGTAATCGTTATCCGTGTGGAGGCAGCAGGCATGAGAGGAGGAGAGGAAGAGCGGGTAATACAACACGTAATTGATTATCGCGATCGGGAGACAGGTTTCACCGCTATGAACAGAACAGTGGGATATACCGCTAGTATTATGGCGCAAATGGTTGCTCGAGGGGAAATTTCTTCAAGAGGTGTTCTTTCGCCTCTTTACGACGTGCCGTACGATAAATTTATGGAGGAACTTTCTCACCGAGGGATCACCGTCGAGTAATAACTCACAAAATGTGACCCAGCTCAATTTTTCCTTAGGTTTTACTCAATATTATGCCCAAAATAGTTTGAATTTCTTATGTGGGGATTAAAAGGGAAGTGGTGGATTTAGTCTTGACTTTTCTCAAATCCCCGGTTTTTTTATTCGAACAATGAAAAATAATAAGGAGGAATAGCATGAGAGCCCTGAAGCCTATTCTTGCTGTTCTTTGTGTTTTTTCCCTCGCTTTTGCTGGACAGACAGGTAAAATATCTGGTCGAGTCACAGAAGCAGGTACTGGAAATCCTCTTATCGGTACGAACGTCATAGTGGATGGCACCTCTTTCGGTGCCGCCACGGATGAGAATGGTGAATATTTCATCATCAACCTGCCGCCGGGGGTGTACAGTGTAACCTTTTCCATGATTGGCTACGCCGAATATAATGCTACGGATGTGAGTGTCAGTATGGATGTGACAACACCTCTGGAAGCTTCACTTGAAAGCCAGGCCATTGCTGGCGAGTCAGTGACGGTTGTTTCTGAACGTCCACTTATTGAGAAAACACTAACCTCTACTAAACAGTACGTCTCCGGTGCGCTCACCACACAGCTCCCCGTTGCAACGGTGAAAGATGTTGTAAAAACGCTCCCGGGCGTCATAGAACACGATGGAATGCTCCATCTCCGGGGCGGCCGTTCTGGTGAGGAGATGTATCTCGTGGACGGGGCCTCTGTACTCAATCCTATTATGGGCAACAATGCCATTCCTATCAACCCTTCCATGATCGAAGAGCTTCAGGTGATCACGGGGGCCTTTAATGCCGAATACGGCCAGGCCATGTCAGGTATTTTTAACACGGTGTTGAGGGAAGCGCCGGATGGTGTACATGCCAATGTCAGCTTCCGGACCTCAGGAACCCAGGACTATGTCAGGAGTGAAGGTGGTGCGGATGGTGACTTCAAAGATGCTGATTTCTACAGCGAGTCTCTGGAGGTAGCTGAAGGCGAAAGCTATAGATCTGCTACTGCCAGTGAGCATACGATGGATGAAACTTTCGGTGATGCGATGAACATCTTGGATGCCGATGTGAGTGTCGGCTCCGGTGCATTCGGGCTCGTTGCCTCTATGAGGTCGTATAATGATCCCGGCCGTCTGCCAGGAATCTCTGATGAGTTCAGCAGTTACCAGGCGAAACTCACTTATCAGTTAGGCGGGAATCTGAAGCTGGGCGCGGAATTCCTCTTTCACGATTCAAAAAGTATGTATGATCCCAGGTTTGATGGAAATAGAGTCGGAGAAACTGCGGGTGAATTGCTTGTAACAGATTGGAAATATGCCTTGGGACAGTTCCCTCGTACGGAGTCACAGACTGTTCAGTTTGGTGTCACTGCCAACTATGTTCTCTCCGCTAATACCAATATTACGCTCCGGTTAGACAACCTCAGCAAGATCACGGAGGATGGCGCTAAAACGTCGGGCGGTGAATTCGTTGATTTTGTAAATGTTAAGAATGTAACTGCGTCTACTCAGTACAGCGGTGCCGATGGCCCGGATCACACAAAAGTTCTCGAAGACAGGACGAATAACAACGCCTGGTTTGGGACAATGAACGTTTATGGTCACTACTTTAAATCTGAAGATTCACACACGACGTTTTCATTGGGAGGAACCAGTCAACTGAATAACCGTCATTTGCTGAAAGGTGGCTTTGAGTACCGGATGTTCCAAATCGACAGGATCGGCCATGATGTCTGGTTCGGCCGGACGGTAGGCTACTCTGATGCTAAGCCACGTATTCAGGTAAACAACATCAAGGACGTGAGTCCCATGGAAATGGCAGTCTACGTGCAGGACCAGATGGAATTCAGTGACATGATTGTCAATGTCGGTTTACGTTTCGATGCGTTTAATGCGGGCGCTGACAAAGGCCTCTGGGATGTGAGTGAGGATGGGGACAGAATGTGGGAGAGTCAGACAATCAACCCCTTCGATTTTTCCCAGCGTCGTGCAACGGAAACCAAATCAAAACTAAGTCCTCGCATTGGGCTTTCTTTTCCTGTGAGTAATAATATGGCTTTCCGCTATTCCTATGGCTCATTTTTCCAAAGGCCAACTTTCTACGATCTGCTGGATAACTATATGGCACAGATGGATGGTGGTACTGAGTCAGGCAACTTCGTTTTTCTTGGCAACCCGAACCTTGATCCTCAGGAGACAACCACTTATGAGATGGGTGTACAGTACAGTCTCCCGGGCGGAATGAAGATAGATGTGATGGGTTACAACAAGGATATTGCTCACTTAGTGGCTGTTAATGGTGCCTCGCTCCAGCCGGCGGTGGATGATGGTTCTGGTTATGACAATCCTGGTGAATGGACCGCGGATGATTTTTATCAGGCTACCAGCTTTAATTTCAAATCCAGCGATCACTTCGGCCGAATTCGGGGACTTGAGTTAGGTTTTGCTAAAACGGCGGCTTCAGGGCTCACAGGGCGTGCCTCCTACACTTTCTCAGTTGCAGAAGGGACCGCGTCCGATAAGCTCCAGCAGGGTGCAGGCGCAGTTGATCAGTTCCTTCAGGAGCGTTCCGGGGTTATGACAATGACGACCTTGGACTGGCACAGGCCACACGTCCTCAACGGCTATGTTGACTATCATATGTCCATGGGTGGTATGATGGAGCGCGTAGGCGGCAGCTTAACCTTTGTAGCAATGAGCGGTCTTCCCATGACTGCCCGCGCCGGTGGAGCCGGGGCGGCATTGAAGGAAAGGGCACCTTCTACAATGGATATCAATCTTAAGGTGGATGCAAGGCTTGGTCTCGGGTTCGCTTCCCCCACAGTCTATCTGTTGGTGGAAAATGTCATCAACCGCAAGAATGTGGTCTGGGTAGCTGATCCCATGTCATTCTTCGATGAAACATCCAACTTCTATCAAGTGGCCTCTGGACCGAGGAATAATCTTTTGGCCTACGGAAAACCCTTGACAATCAACTTTGGCGCTAGCCTTAGTTTCTAGTTTATCAGAAGAATGAAGAGCAACAAGATTACAAAGGAGTTGACTCAAATGAATAAATTGAATCATGAATTTTGGAGTCTCACAATTGGGGCTTCTCTGGTTCTTAACCTTGTGTCTTTCGTGGACGCATCGGACAAGTATGATCTACAGAAACGGGGCCTCATTCGCACCTACGGTCCTGCAGTTGATCAGACGTATGTTTATCACACCAACAATGCCATGTGGATGGGTTGGGATTCCTATGGAAATGTAGGTGATCAAACCTGTGGTGCTGTTATTCCCGGCTGGGTGTATCCTGGCTGCTTTACCGTGGAAGGCGGCAAAGGGTTTCTGAACTACAACTGCCGTGCCGGTTACTGGATCGTGGGGAAGATTGGTGGAGATTACTTTGAAGGAACCACAGGAGAATACGTTTTAACACGTGGTACCGAGCCTGGTACAACAAGCCAGGGATGGGCGGAATGGGATGAATATAACAAAGAGCCGTGGATCAGTCACTCAGATTGGTCGATTCCAACGCTAAATATGACGGTGAAAGCCCGCCGGCTCTCCTGGAGTTTTCAGGGGACCACAAACACTTACTACAAGATTGGCGCCCCAACATCTACTTATGACTTCAACGACTTTGTTATTGAAGAAATGACGCTCATTAACAATGGTACAGATGATATCACGGATCTTATTATGGGAGGCAAGGCTGATCATGACGTCACCTGGAATGTCCCCTTTCCGGACTGGGATTTCCCTTTTTGGACAGATGATGTTGTGGATTATGATGAGGTTACCATGACAACCATGGAACTGGATGGTGATAATCAGGCGTCGGCGGCCAACGACTTCGGCATCGATGACGATGGTCGTGATTATCGTGGTGTTCGTGTTGCACAGACACCCATAAACCTGAACGGTAAAAACCACGATGCATTGGTTGCTACAGATGTGACTCACTACTGGTGGACAGGTGATGAAGATCCTCAGACTGCCGCAGCGCGGTGGAATTTTGCCAGTGCCGGTTTCCGGGGAGAAGATAAGAAAAGTGTGAACCCGAGCCCCATGGATATGCGATACCTTCAGGCGTATGGACCTTATGATGTTGCGGCCGGTGACTCCATTAAGTTGGTGTTTGCTGTTTTGGCGGGTGCCGGTCTTGAAAACACTCAGAATGCTGCTAGGGCGGCAAAACAGGCCTACGACTGGGACTATAATCTGCCAAAGCCGCCTGCGGCTCCTCAGATTGCCGCCAATGGTGTAACAACGCAGTCCGATGGTACAGTTAAGATTACTTGGACCTACAGCGATGCGCAGATCGCAGCTATTGATCCGGACATTGGATCAGCTGACTTCTCTGGCTTCCGGGTTTATCGTGCTGCTGCTGCACCCGGAACCAACACCGAAGCGCTGATGAGCGCTGAAGGGAGCTCCACGGATGCTGAGGGTTCTCCTTCAACAGCACCGAACGCCGAATGGCCAGCCCATGCTGCTGGACCATACAAAGTGCTTTCAGAAGGACCCGCTTCTGGCTTTGGCTCAGGCGGAACCTACAGTTATGTAGATGAGAACGTGGCTATCGGCCTCATGTACTGGTATTATGTGGCCGCTTATGACAAGGGTGGCACCAGCGCGACACATGGTAGTGTCCCCTCGCTGGAGAGTTATTACACCATGTCTTACCCCTTGGTAAGTGATCCATATGGCAGGGTAGATATACCGACGGCTCCGCCAGCCTTTACAGTTTCACTGGAGACTCTGACTTACAGTGATGTAAGTGGCAGTGAGTCTACAGCGCCTTTTGTGGCGCCCAACCCTTGGAAGCGGGAAGTGATGACCACATTCTTCGGCGCGGACAATCCGAACATCTATTTCATGCGGTTTTACAATGTAAAGTCCGGCGATGATCTTAAAATCTTTGATGTTACGGGCAATTTGGTTTTTGAGAAAAAGATCAGTTCGACTGGTTCATTCGACTGGAACCTCGTGTCCCGTAACCGGACGCAGGTCACAACCGGTGTCTACTTCTGGAAAGTAGGCGATGCGACCGGAAAACTAGCGGTGATCCGCTAACCCTTGGGAGGAACGACATGCGATTTAATAAACTGACTAAATGGACAGCAGTTCTCACCCTAGCTCTTCCTGTGCTGCTTATGGCGCAAAAGGGAGATGAGGAAGGTGTGTCAGACAAATCCGGTTCAGTAGCGTTTAAGTTCCTGAACCTTCATTATGATGCCCGTGGTGCGGCCCTGGGAGGTCTTACAGCCCAGGCAGCTGGTGCGGAAGCGCTTTACTGGAACCCTGCGGGTTTGGCCAGAGCAGGTGGTCTGGGATTCAGCGCCGGGATGACGCAATGGATCGTAGAAACATCCTACATGAACGCCGGTGTTGTAATGCCTATGGCTGGTGGTGTTCTGGGTGTTGGTTTTGTATCGGTAGATTACGGGGACTTTATGAAATCAGGCTGGAAGGAGGAGTCTGGATCCTACGTTTTTGAACCGAATATGGAGACTTTCACTGCTTCTGATAATGCCCTCCAGGTGAGCTATGGACGTTTTCTTTCGGATAAATTCTCCATCGGTGGTTCTGCAAAGATGGTCTCTGAGAATATTGATGATGCATCTCTCTCAGGACTTGCCTTTGATGTGGGAACGCAATTCAACACAGGTTATAAAAATCTTCAACTGGGAGCGGTCATCTCCAATTTCGGTCCCACGATTGATCCTGTAGAAACAGAAACCGAATCCAGCCTCGCTCCGCCCATGACGTTTACTTTCGGTGCGGTTGGCCAGGCATTTGGTGATGATAATATGGGCCTTATGGCAGGAATAAACGTTATTAAGCTTTCTGATATGGCTCAGCGGATTGCGGTGAACGGTGAAATGACTGTTGCGGGCATGATAAAAGTTCGCGGCAGTTACACTATGGGTGACCTTGTTCAGGATGCCCTCTCATTTGGAGCTGGTGTAAACATGGCCGGTATTTCGGTGAATGTTGCCATGACCCAAATGGAGAGTTTTGATCCTGTTATGAGGTTTTCACTCGGCTACCAGCTCTAAGATACTCGTACATTATTATTCGAAAGCCGTTCCTTTTGGAACGGCTTTTTTATATGGTTTGGGAAAGGTCCAATTCCAGTGATTGAAAAAGTCAAGAATCTTTGAATAGAAGAGTCAAAAAGGAGCAAACTATGAATCGTCGTATCTTTATGAAACAGACCGTGTTTCCTGCACTAATGACTGGCCTGAGCGGTGCGACTATTCCAAGTTTTTTCTCAGAGGATAAAAAGAAACGTCTCAGGCTCTCTGAAAATGGACCGATGATTCCTCCTGTCCCAGCAATA
Organism: Candidatus Neomarinimicrobiota bacterium; assembly: GCA_012964825.1. Taxonomy (NCBI): domain Bacteria; kingdom Pseudomonadati; phylum Fidelibacterota; species Fidelibacterota bacterium. Next base: position 44,190 of record DTTI01000069.1, on the reverse strand, counting down.
CTGTTGACAGTTCGTGGGAAACCGGGTGATCCGGACGAAATTTCAGTGGTATGGACCTTTGTGATTGAAGGCAAACCGCCCCAAATTGGAATTAGTGTGGCTGATTATCACATAGCTGGCAATTTGATTAAATTGCATGAAGAATTCGTTTTGAATGTTCCCACAGCAGATATTATTACCGCTTTTGATACCGTGGATATGAACTCCAGTAAAGTGGGTGATAAATATGCTCTTTCTGGCCTAACTGAAGGGAAGGCAGTCAAAGTTAATGCCCCAACTGTAGAGGAAGCACCAATTCAAGTAGAATGCAGAATTTTTAATACTATTGATGTTCCTCCGAACCGCACTGTTTTCTTTGCTAATGTTGTTGCCACAACTGTCCATGAAAGTGTATGTGATAAAGATGGTCGGCTAATTGTCCCCAATGTCTCATTTTTTGGTATGACTGCTGGCAGTGGAGAGTTTTATACCATGGGAAAACTTGTTGGCCATATAGGCAAAACTGTCGGCAGGACCGATATTAAATATTAAAAGTCACCGTAATGGATTTTTATTCCATTTTTCTCACTCAAACTCCTTACGCTTGTAAACGATATCCCCACCTACAATAGTTAAAAGGGCTTTTGTAGTTAATAACTCTTCTGCGGCGATCTTTGTGATATCTTTAGAGAAGACTACTAGGTCTGCTAACTTTCCCACTTCGATGGATCCTTTTAGATCTTCTTCAAATGCTGCGTAAGCTGCCCAGATTGTATAACTTTTTAACGCTTCTTCTCGAGACATACGTTCTTCCGGATACCACCCTTCTTCCGGAAGTCCGTCAATGTCCCGTCTGGTAACGGATGCGTAAATACTCCATAGTGGGTCAATAGGCACTACGGGGATGTCTGAACCGCCTGCAATGATCACACCTGAGTCAAGGACCTTCCGCCAGGCATAATTCCCTTTCACACGTTCTTTTCCAACTCTTGATTCTGCCCAGTTCATATCGGAGATGGCGTGATATGCTTGCATGGATGGAATAACGCCAAGTTTTTCCAAACGTGGAATGTCCTCAAGGGAGATTAACTGCAAATGTTCAATTCGGAATCGACGATCATGTATGGGATAATCAGCATCAACTTCTTCAAATAGATCAAGGGAAAGTCGAATGGCGCTGTCACCAATTGCATGAACGTTCAGTTGAAAGTCTTTATTAACAGCACCGATAGCAATCTTCTTAATTGCGTCTGATTCAGTGACCACAGAACCACGATGGCCAGGCATATCTGAATACTCGTCTAAAAGTAGTGCGCCACGAGAACCCATGGCACCATCGATGGCAATCTTTATACTTCTGAATGTAAGATGGTGATTTCCGTAACCAATCATAGGAAGGTATTCAAAATAATTGTCCAGATATACTTCATTACCGCCTAACATGGCATATACTCGATTTTTTAGTCTCCCATTCTCAGCTAATGACTTAAAAATATCTATGATTTCATAAGCCAAACTGGGCTCATTAAAAACTCCTGCATCATGGACGCTTGTGAGTCCCACAGAGATACAGGAATCAACCGCATTCAGGATGTAGCGCACTCTGTCATCGTAAGAAGGTTGAGGTTTTATACTGCTAATCAGCGTTTTAGCTCTGTCAACGAAGATACCTGTGGGGGCGCCTGTCTTTGCATCCCTGATGATTTGTCCGCCTTTTATATCCTTTGTTTTTTTGTCTATACCTGCAAGCTTCATAGCTGCGTCATTTACCAAAACTGAATGAGCTCCATCCCTCTCTAGCAATACGGGGTTTTCGGGAGAAATGGCGGAAAGTCTTTCATGAGTTGGAAGTTTTTTGTCCGGCCAATCTTCATGATCCCACCCGGCGCCGATGATCCATTCTCCTGGCTCAATTCTCTTAACATGCTGCTCTACTATTTTCAGGACATCATCAAAGTTTGTGGTTCCATGAAGATGTAGCTCTTCTTGGTATCTTCCATACCATTCTAGGTGCACATGGCTGTCAATCAGACCTGGAGTAACTGTTTTCCCCTTCAGGTCAATTATTCTTGTTTTTTCATCAACATATTTTTTTGCTCCAGCATTATCACCGATAAAAACAAATCTATCTCCCTCTATGGCCAGAGCCTCAGCTTGAGGTCTATGTTCATCTACGGTATAAATAGTCCCATTCAACAATACCAGCTCAGCTTTCTCTTCTAAATGTTTTTTGCAGGAAGAATATGTGAAGGTGCTAATTGAGAGAATCAAAAACCCTGTAAGTACTTTTTTCTTATGACTCATGATTGAATGTACACATCAGTAGAAGCATTTTTGATGGAGTATTTATTTATAAATGGGACACATCATGTGATGAGATATTCTTAGATTGTTGAACAACATGGAAATGACACCATTATTACTAGAAGATTTTCTTCACATTGCATTGTATTCAAATTATCTAGTACTGTATAAAAGTGGATTGAGAAATGTGGATTTTGGACTTTTATTGACTTACATTTTTTAATTCGCTGCATTTGTTGTAGTAAGTCAAAAACTGCACCGCGTGGAACCAAGTAAAGCAGCAGTGAAAACACTTTTATAAAGACAGATTGATTTCACTGAAATGAAAAAGTCTCAAACAGAGTTTAAATGGCCATATCCCATTAAGTGGGGAGAAGAGCAGAGATTAGATACAGACATTCTCATACTTGGTGGTGGCATTGCCGGATGTTGGGCTGCTATTGCAGCGGCAAGGAATAAAGGTGTTTCAGTAACCCTCGTTGAAAAAGCGCGGACAGTCCGAAGTGGCGCTGGGGGTTCGGGATGTGATCACTGGGAGCATGCGGTTACAAATCCCTGCTGTCCACTGACGCCAGAAGAGATAACGCACGCCCAAATTGACAGTAATGATGGATACAACAACGGCATCTCACATTACATTGAGGCTAGAGAAGGGTACGATCGATTGCTTGATCTTGAGAGGATGGGTGGAAAGATTCGTGATACAGAAGATGAATTCAAGGGTGCTGATTTCAGAGATGAACATACAAAGTTTCTTTTTGCTTACGATTATGTTAACAGATATACCATCCGAACGTGGGGGACAACATTCAAGCCAGCGCTTCACCGAGAGTGCCAACGCTTAAATGTGGGAATTCTTGACAGAACAATGATAACAGGTTTGTTGACTGAAGGTGGTAAGCCAAAGAGAAGGGTTGTGGGCGCGGTTGGCTTTCATGTGCATACTGGTAGGTTTGTTGTTATACGGGCAAAAGCTACCGTGTTGTGTACGTCTCGTCCGAGCCGTCTTTGGCTGTTTACCCCTGATTTCGCGGGGATTTCTGAATTCCGGCCCATGCAAGCCTGTGGAGATGGGCATGCCATCAGTTGGCGTATTGGAGCAGAGTTTACTATGCTGGAAAAATCTGTCCGTGCGGAATGGTCCGGTGCGAGGAGTTTTCCACCGTACGGAACAGGAAACACGCACAACACATGGTATCCTTGTAATATGGTAGATGCTACAGGACGTGAGCTTCCTTGGGTTGATCGTGATGGGAATGTTCTTGAAACAGTTGCAGACAGATGCCGCCCTGCTCCTGGGCAAAAATTTTTTTTAAAAGGAGGAGGAGAAACATGGTTTCAAAAGCATGAATATATCGGCCCTGATATTGCCCCGACTGAAGAACTTATCAAAAAGGGATACAAACTGCCGTTCTATGCTGACCTTTCAAGTTTACCGAAGATGGAAAGGAAGGCGATTTGGGGACTTATGATTGGGCATGAAAGTAAAACCAAGATCCCGGTTAAAAAAATGTATGAAGACGCCGGTTTTGACCCTTCCAAAGATTTATTAAGGAGCTATGGTGATAGCTGGTGGTCGGCAAAGTTTGAACCTTCAGAGCGCCAGTTTTTTGGTCTTCCAGGGGGATTGGTGAATAATTGGGAACTTAGAACCAATCTTGAAGGACTATATGCTTCCGGTGATACTCTCTTTGCATCAGACTGTCATGGCCACGCTGCAGCAACGGGATACTACGCAGGACGACATGCGGTTAGATATACTATGTCTGCCCCAGAGCCAGTGGTAGAGGAAAACCAAGTAAAAAAAGAAAGAGAATTAGCATATGCACCAGCCAAACTGGATAAAGGTGTTGAATGGAAAGATTTGAATGTCAGTATTACTAAAATAATGCAGGAATATTGTGGAGAAGAAAAGTCAGACGTTCTGTTGAATCGAGGTTTGAAAGCACTCCATGATCTAAGGAAAGAGGACGGAACGAACGTATTCGCACGGAATCCTCATGAATTGATGCGCGCCTTGGAGGTGCTAAATATCATGACCAATGCTGAAATTGTAATACATTCCTCACTTGCTCGTAAGGCGTCATGCAAGCAATTGCATTTTATGCGATCGGACTATACCGAGATAGATCCACCCCAATGGCATAAGTTTGTCGTCGTGAGTAAGAATAGTAACGGGGTACGAGTAAGTGAACTACCGATCGATTACTATTCATCACTGAACGAGAATTACGAAAAATATAATCAGGACTATATTAAAGAGAATTCTGTATGAAGAATAAGGCTGTAGCTGTTAGTGACACCAATGTGTTTATTCCAGTCTCTATCAATGCGGAGACGTGCATAGGATGCAATCTGTGTGTGATGGTATGTCAACCGGATGTTTTTGTCCCAAGTCAAGAACCAGGTGGAGTTCCAGTTGTGCTGTACCCAAGTGAATGCTGGTATGTAGGTGACTGTGTTGATGTGTGCCCAGTTCCTGATTGTATCAAGTTAAATGTAATGGATAAGAATAAAGTGATCTGGAAGCGTAAAGAATCAGGAGAGTATTTCCAACTTTCATGATTTCGAAGTTCAAATATCAATGGTATCAGCAGATATATGAGTCTCTTTCAGAAATCATTGCAGAAGCGGAGGCTTATGGCAAAGAACTTGGGCTAAATAAACTTGCGAGTGATATTGGTCTTTATGCTGGGAGTTCGGCCCGGCCGGGGAATCTCCCCAATTACGTTCTTGATCCCATTGTAGAAGCCAATCGAGGCAACCAGACACTTCCTGTGCGTGTGGTGGAGGACGAACTCCGCGAAGTAGTGAAAGATGTATACGGTGACCATTACGACGCAGCGGCGGCCAACACCTGTGAAGCATGCCTGAGAATCTGTTTTGAGACTTTATGTGCTCCACCTATCATGCACCGAGGGGAAACATACCGCGGTCGTGTCCTAATGCCCTACAGCGAAGATTATGAATGGATGGGAGGCTATGGCCGCGCCTTCCCGCCCCGATACAAAAATCTTCTGGTAGATAGAACTGTTGCTGGAGGAGAACTTGGTGTTGAGGGAAAAACTTTGACCAATTTGGAGACTCTCTACGTCCGAATGGCAGGTGCCAGGTACGATTCCCACGGTATCCGTTTCAATCCCACTTCTCTCCTGACAAAAGTTGACTCAGCGGCCACATTATCGGAGGTTGAGAAAGTAGCCGCCCGTCACGCTGATTCATTGGTAGGGGTTGCTGCCGTTGGGTATGATACACCCAGTTACGGTCACGGTGAGCAACATGAAGACGGCACGCCTCTACTCCTCCGCGGACTATGTGACGTGGCCACCAATTTTGATGTTCCCTACATTATTGATACAGGCGGTTCAATACCTTTTCTTGGGATGGACCCCCGAAAGATTGGGTGTGATGTTATTACCTACAGTATGGACAAAGCAGGCAGGGCACCTGCATGCGGTCTGATCATAGGCAAGGAAGAAGTAATGAATCCTATACGGAAAGGGATGGGGCTGGGCGGACAGAGGTATGGTGAAGTGTCATCCCATGGAAAAGCTGCCTATACGTTCTGTGATCCAGGTCGAGACACACTGGTAGGACTCGTGGCCTATCTGAAAATCCTAAGAGACGAGCCGAATCGTGTGAAAGACCCTATCGATCGTTTTCACGAGATTGTTTTGGAGGAGTTCAAATCGTTTACTCCATCGAAGTTCCGGGATCAGCTCATATTTACAAAAACCTATCAGCTGGGTGGAACAGAACTGAATTATGAACAAACGTGGTGTGATGATGAATTCGGAATACCTATTTTTACTTTGGAGGATCTCTGGGCCAACACAAACCCCATTGTGCTGGCTCAAGAGGCTATGGGTGTAGAGCCGGCCACCATATACAGCGGTAAGGTGTTCATGGGGCCCGGTCTTGGCACATTGGATCAAGAAGGGAATTTGATAGAAGAGAACGCTGTGCTGGGTGCAAAGACACTTGTTAAGGCTCTGGAAATAGTCTGCCGTTATTCTGGAGTTGGGGATTAATGAGATTCTTTCATTCTTTCTCCCATAAGAGAGAGAAAAGAATTGTGTCCCTTTTTGTGTTGCTTGGCACTATATCGGCACAAAACCTTTCATTCAAGGACATGGCTGCGGAGATGGGATTGAACTTTGTGCATGATCATGGCGGCACGGATCAGAAATTCTATGTGGAGACCATGGGCTCTGGATGTGCCCTTCTGGACTATGATAATGATGGTGACCTGGATGTTTTTTTCCTGCAAGGTGCGCCGCTACCGGGATGGAAGAAAGAGACCACACTTCGGAATCAGCTTTTTCGCAATGACGGTGACGAATTCACAGATGTTACGGGAGAATCTGGTCTGGGGGACACTTCCTATGGTATCGGCTGTGCCGCTGCCGATTATGACAACGATGGAGATACCGACCTATATGTCTCAAACTTTGGACCAGATATTCTGTACAGGAATGAGGGAGATGGCACATTTGCCGATGCGTCTTATGCGGCCGGTATTTCTAACCCTGCCTGGTCCGCCAGCGCCGCCTTTTTCGATGCTGACAACGATGGCTTTCTGGACATTTATGTGAGTAATTACGTGGAATATTCACTCGAAAAAAATCCGTGGTGTGGTGATCAGAGGAGCAGTCAGCGAGCTTATTGTGATCCTGATGTATTCAGAGGGGTTCCCGATGTCTTCTATCACAACAATGGGGACGGGACATTCTCGGACATATCCGCAGTCTCAAATATCTCCAAAGCTGAAGGTAAGGGTCTAGGGGTGGTTCCGGCTGATTTCGATAACGATGGTGACATGGATGTTTATGTAGCAAATGATAAGGTGATGAACTATCTATTTATTAATGACGGTTCCGGGACCTTCATGGAAGATGCCCTTTTTGCCGGCGTCGGTTTTAATGAAAATGGGCAGGCGGAGGCAGGAATGGGGGTTGACTTTGGTGATTACAACCGCGATGGCTGGTTCGACCTGTTTGTCACCAATTTCAGCGGTGAGTCCAATACACTTTACAGAAATGACCAGAACGGATTTCTGACAGATGTGACGTTTGCCGCCGGATTGGGTCAGCCGAGCCTTGAGGTCCTCGGTTTCGGCACTAAATTTGTTGATATTGATTTGGACGGTTGGCTCGATATCTTTGTGGTGAATGGACACGTTATCGACAACATTGAGATTTTTAATCCCGACTATACTCACGCTCAGCGAAAACAGGTGTTCATCAGCAGAGGTGACGGCACATTTGTAGAGAAGACAGATGAGATCGGTGGTGACCTTTTGGTACCGACAGTAAGTCGCGGTGCTGCTTTTGGTGATATAGATAACGATGGTGACACTGATGTCGTTATTTCAAACAACGGCGGGCAGGCAAGTCTGTTCATCAATGAAGGGATTCCCAGGAATAATTGGATAGGTCTGCAGCTTGAGGGTCGCCTCTACAATCGTGACGCCATCGGCGCTAGGGTGACTGTCAAGAGTGTCGGCGGGACGCAGATCGCTACTGTCAATCCAGCGGCCAGTTACCTTTCCTCAAATGATAAGCGGCTTCTGTTCGGATTAGGCGGTGACAAAAAAGTGGAAGAGATTACTATCAAATGGCCTGGGGGTGGTGTTGACCGCATTGAAGATGTGGAAGTGAACCGCTACTACCACGTTCAGCCGGGAGGCAAAATATCCGCAATTCAGCCATAGTTGTAGCTATCCTGTGCGTGTGTCTGAAAGCACAGCATGAGAACCCCCTTGATGAGGCGTATCGGCTTATGGATCAGGACCTTTACGGCCGAGCGTCTGATTTGTTAAGGGAAATTGTTATCGAAGAGCCGGAGAATTTCGAAGCTTGGGTAGGCTTGGCGAAAGCGTACGATCGTTCTGGTAACATTATGGGTGCCTCCGAGGCATACCGAAAAAGCCTTTCCTTGAAGCCAAACCAACCGGATATCTGGATCTCATTCGGTAATTTCTATTTCCGAGGGGAAAGCTACCAGCAATCCATTAGTGCCTATCAATCAGCTCTGAAGTATGATCCTGAGAATGCGAAAGCTCACAATAATCTTGGGTCCGCCTATAAGGAGTTGGGTGAACTGGAGAGAGCTGCATCTCATTTTACTACTGCAATAAAGTTCGATGGTGGATATGCTTTAGCATATAGGAATGTCGGAGATATTGATATACGGCTGGGCAATTTCAGTGAGGCCATTGAATGGTTGGGGAAAGCAACTGAGGTTGATCCCGATAATCTTTTTGGGTGGTATTGGTTAGGGAGAGCCTATGTTGGAGCAGGCCAACCCAGGACGGCCATTCCCCATTTTATCCGTGTCATCACTCGTCGCCCTGAACTTCCTCAAGTTCATCACGATCTAGGAGAGGCCTATTTTCTAATCCAAGATTACGGGAAGGCCATTGAACATGTACAAACCGCTATGCGCATTAGTCCCACCGGATCTAAGTCATACGTTACACTAAGCAGGATCTACATCAGCCTTGGTCGGCAAAGAGAGGCACTCAGTATTCTTGAACAAGGGACAGAGGCGAATCCCTCAGCTGCGATGATCTACATTGAGTTAGGCGATATTCACAAATCAGGTTCGCGACACAGCGATGCTTTAAGGGCTTATACTCGTGCTGTAGCTCTGGAGCCGGACCTCTGGTCTGGAAATTACAAGCGAGGAGTTGCTCTTTATTATTTGTCACAGCTTGAGAAAGCAGAAACTGCTCTGAATGAGGCTTCAAAGCTCAATCAGTCAGCTGCTCCGTTGAAGCTTTTTCAAGGTCTCGTGGCACTGGCACAGAACCGGCCGGAAGAAGCGAAAGTATTTCTGAAAGAAGCTTTAAAACTGGAAGTAAACAGTCCTGATATCTGGTTTCATCTGGGTCAGGCTCACCAGCGTCTAGGAGATTGGAGTGAAGCAAAAGACAGTTTTGAAAAAGCTCATGATTTAAACCCAAGGAAGTCAGAAGTGCTTTACGGACTTTCTGAGGTGAACAAGAAATTGGGAGACCGGGAAGCTGCCCGGATGTACAACAGTCTATTCAAGGATATATTTCAATTTGAAGAGGAGAGGGATGTACTGGAGAAAAAACTTTGGGGGAAACCCAACAGTACCGAACTGAGGCGTGATCTGGCAACACTCCTTGAAAAAAACGACGCACTGGAGGGAGCGGCTGAATATCTTCGTCAGGCCGCCTACTTGGGAGACGAAAAGGCGTCGGCTGAGCTGGAACGTTTGGAAAAACTTCTCGCATATCGCAGAACCGCTACGCCAAATAGGCTCAATTCTTCGGACAGAAAACGTTAACTTGACATCTTTCCTTGACAGAGATGCCACTTTCAGGCTGAAGATGGGGTAAACGTACAGTGATAAAACGATCGTTGCCGTTTATTGGTATCATTTGGGTGATTTCCACCACAGGCTGTCTCCGTCAAAATCCGGATATAGCACTTCAGACCATCTTCGACGATGCGTGGTCGTTTAGATTGAAGGAGAACCCCCTTTTTGCTACGGGTGTTGGTGTTCACACCGCCAATGACAGGTTACCGTTGGTTACTGAAGAAGATATTCAGCGACGGGCACACTACTGGCAGGATATTCTACAGCGGCTCGACAGCATAGAACAGAGTGGACTTAATGAGAAAAGTCGCATCAATTATAGGATTTTCCACCGAGTTGTGGAGGATCGTCTTGCGGACACCAAGTTCAAAGCCTATTTAATGCCACTTAATGCTGATTCAGGCTTTCATATCGGACTCGCCAGACTTCCGAAAGGTATTCCCCTGAAAAGTGTAGCTGACTATGAGAATTACATTGCCCGTCTGAACGCCATTCCTGACTACATAGCACAGCACATCACACTCATGCGGGAAGGTATCAGGACAGGGATGACAGTGCCGCAGATTGTTCTGAAGGGATACAACGTAACCATTTCCACTCATGTTGTGAACAACCCTGAGGAAAGTGTTTTTTATGAACCTTTTTTCTCTTTCCCCGTCTCCATTCCATCTCATGAGTACGATAGATTGAGAGAGGCGGGAGGAAAAGCCGTCATGACAGGTGCTGTTGAGGGATACAAACAGTTTCTCACATTTTTCAATGATGAGTATTACCCCAACGCCAGAAAAACCATCGGTGCATCGGAGTTTCCGGACGGAAGGGCTTATTATGAGCAACGGGCCCGTCACTTCACAACACTCGACCTGTCACCAGAAGAGATTTATAAAGTAGGTCTCAAAGAGGTAGAAAGAATCAAAAAAGAAATGACAGATATCATCAAGGAAGTTGGGTTTGAAGGTACTTTTCAGGATTTTTTATATTTTCTAAGGACCGATCGTCAGTTTTACGCCAAAACGCCTGAGGATCTTTTGAAAGAGGCGTCCTTTATTGCCAAGAAAATGGACGCCCAACTTCCGTCACTTTTCAAGAATTTGCCCCGCTTGCCCTATGGTGTGCAAGCTGTACCAGAGCATATTGCGCCGAAATACACCGGCGGCCGATATGTGGGACCAGCACAAGGGTCGAGAGAACCGGGTTATTACTGGGTCAACACCTATGCATTGGAGATTCGTCCCCTTTACAATCTCGAAGCTCTGACTCTGCACGAAGCTGTACCGGGACACCATCTTCAGAACGCCATTGCCCGGGAATTGGAAGATGTTCCCAAGTTCAGACGGCATCTTTCTCTATCAGCCTTTGGTGAAGGGTGGGGACTTTACTCGGAATGGCTTGGCCTCGAGGCGGGTTTCTATACCGATCCCTATAACAATTTTGGCAGGCTCACTTACGAAATGTGGAGGGCTTGCAGGCTTGTTGTGGATACAGGTATTCATGCATTTGGCTGGACACGAGATGAAGCCATGGACTATATGACTACACGGACAGCCCTGCCCATCCATGAAGTGACTACAGAAACGGATAGATATATTGCATGGCCGGGACAGGCATTGGCATACAAGATGGGAGAGTTAAAAATCAAAGAACTGCGACGTTATAGTGAAAATGTTCTCAAAGAAGATTTTGATGTGAGAGAATTTCATGACGTAGTCTTGGGGAACGGCTCAGTTCCTCTTGATGTGCTGGAAGATCAGGTAAAAATTTGGGTGGAGACAGAGCGATCGCGATAGCACCTCCATTCATCATTGAATTGCGATCACATCTCATGAAATCCCTCCCGGGTGTGATGGCGCAAATTAAGATGGCACCTCGTCCTCCATATATTCCGCCTTTAGCCCGAAATGAAGCAGATGCAATGCCGTCAGCTGTGCTTGTGCTTCTCTTTGAGGAAGGTGAAGAATGGTCATTCTTTCTAATGGAACGTTCCCATGTCGTTGAGTATCACCGTGGCCAGATTTCACTGCCCGGCGGCGCTCAGGAACAGGGTGAATCTCTGGAAGAAACGGCCCTTAGGGAAACCAATGAAGAGATCGGTATTGTACCGGCATCAGTGAAAGTGCTTGGTGCAATGACACCACTATTTATACCGGTCAGCGGTTTCAGGGTACACCCTTTTGTGGGGTGGAGTGAGACGGTGCCTGAAGTGCTAATTGATGAGGCTGAAGTTGCGGCGCTCCATAAGATTCAGGTGGAGACGTTGCTTGACGACTCGAGGGTAAAACGGGAACAGAGGGAAATTAGGGGCTTTGATGTGGACGTTCCCTATTTCCATTTTGAACAGTTAAAGGTTTGGGGTGCCACGGCAGCAATTTTATGTGAATGCAAGGATCTGTTTTCAGAATGTTACAATATGGAGAAAGAGTTATGAAAAAAATGGTACTGCTGATATTAACGACCGCTCTGACTGGCCAGAGCATGCGTACCCATCCATCGCCAGGTCTTGGAGACTACACTGCTCCCTTCTTCAAAGGAGGGTCATACCGGGCTGATATCCAGTCTCCCAGTGAATTCCTTGGTTTCGAACTGGGAGGCCGGTCTATTACTCATGCGGAAGTGATGTCTTATTTTACCTATTTGTCAGAGACAGCACCGAACGCTCAATTGAATGTCTACGCCCATTCTTTTGAGGGACGGGAGCTGGTCTATCTGGTGGTGACGTCTGAGAAGAACTTTGACCGATTGGAAGAGATTCGTGAACAGATGGCGGACTTGGCCCACCTCAAGGTGAACACAACTCAAGCGGAAAAGCTGATCAAATCTCTACCTACTGTCGCATGGTTAGGCTACGGTATACACGGGGATGAAGTTTCCAGCGTGGACGCTTCCGTTTATCTTGCTTACCAGCTGTTAGCCGGGCGGGACAGAACAACACGAAACATTTTGGACAATATGGTGGTCTGTATTGACCCCATGCAAAACCCTGACGGGCGTATGCGCTTTGTTAAACAGATGGAGCAATACAACAGCGTTATTCCCAGCAGTGATATCCAGAGCCTCCATCACAGGGGCGTCTGGCCCTACGGCAGAGGGAACCACTATCTGTTTGACCTCAACAGGGATTGGTTTCTCTTGGTGCACCCGGAGACGCGAGGACGGGTGGAAGGAATCCTGAAGTGGAATCCCCAGTTTGTTCTCGATTGCCACGAGATGGGGCCCTATGACACATATCTTTTTTCACCACCCCGGGAGCCTTTCAATCCGTTCCTTCCCAAGGAAACCTTCAAATGGTGGGACCAGTTCGCCAAGGACCAGGCAAAGGCTTTCGATGAGCAAGGGTGGAGCTATTACACTCGGGAGTGGAACGAAGAGATGTATCCTGGTTACGGCAGTTCTTGGCCAATGTTTCTGGGGGCAATAGGCGTACTTTATGAACAGGCCGGTGTGGACGGCTCTCGCGTGAAACGGCCTGATGGAACGGTGATGACCTATCGTGAAACAGTGCATCATCACTTCACCAGTTCCATGGCAAATCTTTTGACAGCAGCCTCGAACCGTGAGACTCTTCTCCGGGATTACTACAACCACAGAAAATCCGCCGCCGGAAATGGTAATAAAACGCGGCGGGAGGCGTTCCTGTTTGTACCTAATGATAACATAAGCCGATTTGAAAAATTCGCTTCTGCGCTCACTTTTCAGGGTATTGAAGTTGAAGTGGCCCAGGAAAGTTTTGAGCTTCGCAACATCACGGGTAGAGATGGGAAACCGGTGAAGCGGATAAATTTCCCTGAAAGGACCCTCATTGTACCTCTTGACCAGCCGAATCGAAATCTTGTTGAAGCCATTCTCACCTTTGAGATCAGGCACAATAGTGAATTCCTGAAAAGTCAGCGGAAAGAAAGGCTGAAGTATGACGACTCCCGACTTTATGACGCTACCGGATGGTCTCTTGCATTGGGCTACGATATGGACGCCTACTTTTCTGACAGCGTGCCGACTGTCAAGTCCCGCGCTCATGAGTCAGGCCACATTCAAGGGCGACTCTCCGGCAGAGACCCTAAGGTCGGTTACGTTTTTTCAGGGGCCGATGATAGGGCTGTGTTGGCTCTGGCGAGGTTACTGGATGCCGGTGCTAAGGTTTGGTCTGGTAGTGAACCGTTTAAAGTGGATGGGGAAAGCTATCCCCGGGGAAGTTTTCTCGTTCGGAGCAATGCTAACCGCCACCTTTCAGAGCGGACACTTCAAGAGATCGCTGAAGAGACGGGTGTCACCTTCAAAAGTATTGATTATGGTCTTGCCTCAGTAGGATCTGATCCCGGCGGCGGTGAGTTTGAATTGCTTGCCCGTCCCAAGATCGCCCTGGTGGGTGGTGAGACCATATCGCCCTACAGTTTTGGCAACATCTGGCACACGCTGGACGCCAGAATGAATATGGCAACATCGACATTGAGTTCCACATCATTAGCGGGGACTGATCTCGATAAATATAATGTGCTGATCCTTCCATCTACCTACGGCGGGCCGCGAACCTACAAGAGACTTCTTTCTGAAGGTGGAGTAAAACATCTCCGGGAGTGGGTTGAAGATGGTGGTACCCTCATTGCTGTCGGCGCAGCGGCCGCTTTTGTGGCCGACAGCTCTGTTTCACTAGTATCAGTCCGGCAGAAACGGCAGGTTCTGGACAAACTGGATGAATACACCACTGCCTTCTCACTGTATCAGCAGGCCGCATCTCCTACTGTGGATAGCCTGGCCGTTTGGGAAGGGAAACGACCGGCAAAAAGTAAGCAAGAGACTGCAGGAAAGTTTGATTCAAAAACCGCCAAGCAGGCGGATAAACTGGCCAGGCAACTGTCACCGCAAGGTGTCATTATGCGTATCGATCTGGATGAGGAACACTGGCTCTCGTTCGGTTTGGGATCCGATGTCCCCATTTTGGTAGACAACTCATACAGCTATGTTTCAAAAGATAACAGTGATGTGGCTGGTCGGTTCGCTAATTATGACAATGTTAAAATCTCCGGGATTCTCTGGCCGGAAGCGCGAGAACGGTGGGCAAATTCTGTCTACTGTGCGAGGGAATCCGTGGGCAAGGGGCAGGTAATCCTGTTTGCCACCGATCCTAACTTCAGGGCATATTTCTATGGTGGCGAGCGAATGCTGCTTAATGCTATTCTCCTGGGGCCGGGATTTGGTACGCGTCAAACGGTTGAATTCTGATTAAATAGAGAGAGGGTAGTTTGGAACAGCGAGAATCTGAACAACGTTTTTCGTCAAGATCGGCATTTCTTATGAGTGCGCTAGGAATTGCCGTGGGAACAGGCAATATCTGGCGGTTCCCCCGGATTGCCGCTACAAACGGTGGTGACGATGGGGCCGGTGCATTTCTTGTGGCGTGGGTCATTTTCCTTTTCCTTTGGAGCATTCCACTCATCATAGCTGAGTATATCATGGGGAGAAAATCCCGAAAGGGGACCATAGGTGCGTTTGTTTCTCTTGTGGGAGGGAAGTTTGCTTGGATGGGCGGATTCGTTGGTTTGGTCACCACGGCCATCACGTTCTACTATTCTGTGGTGGTGGGGTGGTGTATTTATTACTTTATTCAGATGCTGTTCCAACCTCTTCCTCAAACAACGGAAGCGTCATGGTCACTGTGGAACAATTACCAGGCAAGTGCTTTACCCCTGCTTTTTCATGGTATGGCCATGGCAGTAGGGGCGATGGCCATCTGGCGGGGTGTTTCATCTATTGAAAAAGTCAACAAGGTGCTTATTCCAACATTGTTAGCTATTGTTGTTCTTTCTGTAATTCGTGCTTTAACCTTGCCCGGCGCCTGGAATGGCGTGGCTTACCTTTTTACGCCCCAGTGGAGTCAGCTCAGTAATCCCAAGCTCTGGCTGGAGGCTTTGACCCAAAACGCCTGGGATACCGGTGCCGGTTGGGGGCTTTTCCTTACCTATGCCATCTATATCAGGCGGCGATACGGCATTGTGAAGAATGCGTTTATTACGGCCATCGGTAACAATGTGGTATCACTCCTTGCGGCCCTCATGGTGTTCGGCACCGTATTTTCCATTCTCGGAATGGAAGGGAAGACTAACGGTGAAATTCTTGGTATTATGAAAGAAAGCGGCCCCGCCGCTACTGGCCTCACCTTCATCTGGATGCCACAGCTTTTTGCCAAAATGCCCATGGGGAAACTGGTGGCTATTCTATTTTTTCTGGGGCTCTCTTTTGCCGGTTTTTCTTCACTCATCTCAATGATGGAGCTCACCAGCCGGAATCTTATTGATCTTGGCCTGAAAAGGAAAACAGCCATCGTTTGTGTGGCGGTCGTCAGTTATCTCTTGGGTATCCCATCTGCACGGAATCTTGTTTTATTCGGGAATCAGGATTTTGTCTGGGGAGTGGCTCTCATGATATCCGGCATTTTTGTGGCTGTGGCAGTTATGCGGTACGGAGTTACGGTCCTGCGGGAGAAAGAGGTGTTACAGAATAAAAATGACTGGGATTTAGGTGCATGGTGGGATAAAAACATAAAATTCATTGTCCCAATTCTAGGCATAGCACTTCTTGTTTGGTGGCTATCCCTCTCAGCTACAGTCTATGCGCCGGATGACTGGTACAATCCCATGTCGCCATACAGTGTTATGACATGCCTGGTTCAATGGGGTGCAGTTCTGGCCATGCTTTTGTGGCTGAACAGGTGGATGGCTGAGCGGATACAGAGTCATACTGATTAAACGAAGGGGGATAAAATGAACTATAGCTTGAATACCGTTCGAGGACTGATTGTTGTTATAACAATGTTTTGTGCATTTCCCATTGTAGCACAGGAAGAAACACCTCCGAATCTCAGCGATATTAAATCTCAACTTGAGAGACAGAATGAATATCTTCACCACAAGCTCGATCAAGTTTCCCGTCAAGTGGACGATCTAATGTTTTTCCATCGATTGGGGGATATTGCTGAGGTTGATATGGCCAGCATTACTGGCCCTCCTTTGCAACATCAGCCTAACCCTACAGCACAAGGCGCTAACAATCCATGGCGGTTTCGCACTTATGTATTTATTCCAAAAAATCTGAACAAAAAGAAAAAACAGCCTCTCATTGTACTGCCTCATGGCGGTGTTCACAGCAATTTCTCATCCGGGTTCACCAATATCTTGCGTGAATTGCTGACACAGGGTTACACCATCGTGGCACCTGAGTACCGGGGCAGTACTGGTTACGGACGCGGGACCTACGAGGCTATCGATTACGGCGGGTTGGAAATAGAGGACACCTACTCCGCAAGGAATTATATGCTTGAGCGCTACGATTTTCTTGATCCAAAACGGGTAGGTATTGTCGGCTGGAGTCATGGTGGTCTCCACGCTTTGATGAATATTTTCGAACATGGCAATGATTATACTGTTGCTTATGCTGGTGTGCCTGTGAGCGACCTTATCGCTCGCATGGGATATAAGACACAGCGTTATCGTGATCTTTACTCTGTTGATTATCATATCGGGAAAGCGGCTAATGAGGATGTAGAGGAGTACAAAAAGCGATCACCCTCTTGGAATACCGAGAAATATGATGGAACACCTTTACTTATCCATACCAATACCAATGATGCCGATGTAAACGTTCTTGAGGTTGAACGTCTTGTACAAGCTCTTAAGGCAAATGGAAAAAAAGGTTTTGAATACGAAATTTTTGAAGACATTCCCGGGGGCCACTCTTTTGATAGAATGGATTTTGGCCAAGCCAGAGAGATAAGACTGAAAATCTGGAAATTCCTGGCTAAATATCTGAAGCCGGATAGTCCTATATAATCATATTTGATGTTCTTGAAAAAGTGGTTTGTCAGTTGTACACTTAAGGGAAATTAATTTTATAGGAGATTCTTATGAGAACAATGGATCGAAGATCATTTATGGGAACGATTGGGAAACCGATGGCTGCAGCAGCAGCGGTTGCTGTCATAGAACCGACCCTCATGAACAGGGCACTGGCATCGGTGAGAGGAATTAAAGGAGACCCATCTGATATTGCCAAAGATGAATCATTCTGGTTTGAGATTCAGCAGGCGTACACCGCAGATCGTGGCTTGATTAATTTGAACAATGGCGGCGTCAGCCCATCTCCAGCTGTAGTCCAGGAAGCTATGAAGCGCCATCTCGATTTTTCCAACACTTCACCGGCTTATTCCATGTGGCGCATTCTGGAGCCCCAGCGAGAACCTGTTCGGCGGCGTCTGGCTCGTTTTCACGGTTGCGACGCGGAAGAGATCGCTTTAACCCGGAACGCCTCAGAAGGCCTCCAGATCTGCCAGAACGGCTTTGACTTTGAGCCCGGTGATGAAGTCCTCACCACAACACAGGACTATGGCAGAATGATTAATACATTCAAGCAGAGAGAGTGTAGGGACGGTATTGTTATGAAACAGTTCAAGATTCCTATCCCTGCGGAGGATGACGATGAAGTTGTGCGATTATTTAAAAAGGGAATTACTTCCAAAACCAAAATGATCCTTATGTGCCACATGATCAACATTACAGGGCAAATTCTCCCTGTTAAGAAGATTGTGCAAATGGCCCGAAAGAAAGGTATCCCGGTAATTGTAGATGGTGCCCATACTTTCGCCCATTTCGACTTTAATGCTTCGGACTTGGGATGTGACTATTATGCCACCAGTCTCCATAAGTGGCTTTGTGCTCCTCACGGTACCGGCTTGCTCTATGTTAAGAAGGACTTGATCGCCGATCTCTGGCCCATGCAGGCGCCTGGGCAATGTGAGCATGATGATATCCGCAAGTTTGAGGAGATAGGGACCCACCCGGCTGCTAACTATCTGGCCATAGGTGACGCCCTCACGTTCCATCAGGGAATCGGTAGTAAGAATAAAGAGGCAAGGATGGTCTATTTGAGAAATCGGTGGGCAAAACCTCTTCTGGAAAATGATCGCGTAAAACTCCACACAAGTCTTAAGTCTGGGAAAGCGTGTGGTATAGCTACTGTCCAGGTGGAAGGGATCGATTCTGCCGATGTGTCCACGCATCTGTGGGATAAGTATCGTATTTTCGTTGTCCCCATCAAGCATCCTGAATTCGAAGGGTGCAGGATAACACCTCACGTCTATACCACAATTGAAGAGATCGACCGCTTCACAGATGCCATGACAGATATTGTGAAGAACGGCGTCAGTAAGTCTTAGTGCGACAGACAGTTGTACTGCTTGCCGCACTGGCCTTTTCGGCCTGTGCCGGCGGGGGTGGAGACAGGGAGGTTATTTCCACACCTAATGCCCCAGCGGCCATTGGCCCTTATTCTCAGGGTATACGTGTAGGAAGCACACTCTATCTTGCCGGCCAGATCGCTCTTGACCCCTCTACGGGTAAGCTGGTAGAGGGGAACATTGAGGCCCAGACCCACCGGGTACTAAAGAACCTCGGTGCTGTGCTTAAAGCAGCAGGTTTTGACTATTCAGACGTGGTACAGGTCCAGGCATATCTGGCGGACCTGAATGATTACAAAGCCATGAATGATGTCTATGCCACCTACTTCAGTGAAAGCAAGCCTGCCCGTGCCGTAGTAGAGGCGGCCCGGATTCCACGGGATGCTCTCGTTGAAATTATGATGGTGGCGGTGAAGTCCTAAGTTTTAGGCCTTCACATATCGACCCAAACGCCGGCCTCTTTTTCCTGTGCCTGACTGTAGATATATTGTGCCGCCGCTACATCTTCCACAGCCATTCCCAGTGATTTAAACAGGGTGATTTCATCCGCTGACTGCCGTCCGTCAGCAGTCCCTTCCAGAACTTCTCCTATTTCTCCCAGGATATGATCATGAGAAACTGTCCCTTCAGAAAGAGGAATGAGAAAGTCGCCAGCCTCATTGGTAGCCGATTCACGACTGTCCACATAGAGCTTTGAATTGATCACCGCCTCACTATCGAGCTCTCGTCTCTTTGCCATGCTTGAGCCCACTGCGTTGATGTGGATACCCGGAGAAAGCCAGGACCCTTCCAAGATCGGCTCAATAGCAGAAGTGACTGTGCAAACGATATGTGCGCCAGTCACAGCTTTCTGAGCGTTTTCTGCAACAGTGATTTTCACTGAGGGTTGATCTGATAGTTCTTCAGCAAGTTTCTCAGCATGTTTTTGTGTTCGACTCCAAATTCGGACAGACTGAATGGGTCTTGCTTCCATCATGGCGGTGAAATGAGACCGGGCCTGTACACCGGAGCCCAGAATAGCCAGTATAGCTGCTTCTTCCCTGGCCAGCGATTCCGTGGCAACACCGCTGGCGGCAGCTGTCCGGATGGCTGTGATCTCTATGGCGTCCATAATGGCCAGCGGATTGCCGTATTTGGCAGAGAAAAGAATCACCAAACCTTGATGGGAATCAAACTTGCTCTCGCCTTCATTGTGAAAAACAGTGATAAGCTTAACAGCCAGTGCTTTCGAGGCACCATCATACCCTGGCATGGGGGCCAGGATTCCGCCGCTGCTAGGCACCTTCATCATGGTTCTAAGGGGCTGGACAGCCTCTCCGCGGGCATAAGCCCGAAATGTGTTCGCCAGTACGTCCATACAAGCCCGCATGGGCAACAGCTCTTTTACCTGCTGACGGTTGATGATGAGAACTTTCATATCCGCTGACTCCTTAATAATAGATTGCCAGGATGCCTGAGCATGATAAGCATAAATTAGATATGTGATCTTTCCGCTCCAATCTGTCTCCCTGTCTTGACTTTCGGCTGACGGGAAGGTAGTTTCGACACTTACTTTCCCTATGAGTGACTCAACCCTCCGTCGTGATCTCGGTTCTCTCTCCGGCTACGCCACCATTGTTGGTATTTTGGTGGGCGCTGGCATCTTTCGTGTGACGGGGGAGGCAGGTGCTGTGGCGGGGAGTTCAGTTCCCTTTGCCTATCTCCTGTTTGCTCCCATTGTTCTCGCCACAGCTCTTGCGTACAGTGTTTTTTCTTCAACACCTCTTGGCAATCGCCCCGGCGGTGCATATTTACATATTTCCAGAACGTTCGGGAATTATTACATCGGTTTCGTGGCTATGTGGATGAAGCTGGTGGCGTTTGTTGGAGCCATTTCTTTCATGTCTACCAGTTTCGGTGAATATATGAATTTCTTTATCCCGGGACAGGATCCACGTTTTTGGGCGGTGATCGTGCTGCTAGTTTTTTATGGAATCAACATTTTTGGGATCAAATATTACGGCAGGGTTCAGATTGGCATGCTGATTGTTCTCATGATCAGCATTGTGCTGCTTGTGGTACCGGGATTGGCAGCCGTTGACCTCAACTATTACGACCCGATTCTGCCCAAAGGGTGGGGTGGCTTACTGTCGGCAATGCCTGTGCTCTTTTTCAGCTATGCCGGCTTTGAGACGCTGGCCCAGACGGCAGGAGAAACCAAGGACGCCACACGGACGTTACCCGTCATATTTGTGAGAGGTGTTCTTGCGTCAGTGGTCATCTTTTTTCTCATGTCTTTTGTGGCGTTTGGGGTTCTTCCCGCCGAAGTATTGGCTCAATCCCAGTCTGCCATGGCCGATGCAGCGGCTGTGTATCTTCCACCCTGGGGCGCCGGCATAGTGGCTCTCGGAGCCATGAGTGCTTTTTTGACCAGTATTAACGGTTCGATTCTTGTCCCATCACGGATATTCTTTGTCTTTAGTGAAGATCGTCTCATGCCCAGTTTTTTCTCGGCGGTCCATCCTAAATGGCGAACACCCTACGTTAGCCTAATCATCAGTGCTGTCATCTGTATCGTTCTTATATGGACGCAATCAGCACAATTTCTTTTAAACACGGGGCTCATCGGAATTTTCATCATCTATTTTCTTCAAGGGGTGGCACTCATGATGCTGCCGAAAGTCAACCGGCCACTCTATGAGTCGGCTCAATTCAAGCCGTCACCTTTGATTGTTATCGGCATTGGACTTTTCTCAGCGGCCGTCATGCTCATATTCATGGTGTCCATATTGAAGACAGTCTTTGTTTGGACAATCTTATGGCTGGCTGTGGGGAGCGCTCTCTTTTTCGTGGGCCGCCAGCAGGGGAAGGCCGAAGGATTTGATTATAACGCCCGGTTGGCCAGAGATCTCACCATGGAGAGATGATCTATTGAACATCGATCTGTATCAAACCGCCACTGGCTTGCTTGAGAAAATACAGAAGAAGGAGATATCCGCTCTGGAGCTGCTTGAAATTCATCTTCGAAAAATCGAGGCGAGTAATCAAGAGATCAACGCAGTTGTGGTAACTGATGCCGAACAGGCCACGGAGCGAGCCAAGGCTGCTGACGAAGCGCTCACCCAGGGTGAATCGTGGGGCCCTCTACATGGTCTCCCCATGACCGTTAAAGATTCCTTTGAGGTAGAAGGGATAGCCTCTACCGGCGGATCTCCTAAATGGAAGGATCACTTCCCAGTGAGGAACGCTGACGCCGTTCAGCGCCTCGTGGATGCAGGAGCTATTGTATTCGGGAAGACAAATGTCCCACTGCTGTCGGGCGATTTCCAAACCTTTAACGATGTTTATGGGACTACAAATAATCCGTGGGACATTACCAGAACACCCGGCGGATCCTCGGGAGGCGCCGCGGCAGCGCTGGCGGCTGGAATGACACCGTTAGAAATTGGCAGCGACATTGGTGGCTCCATCCGAACGCCGGCCCATTTTTGCGGAGTATACGGCCATAAACCAAGCTACGGCATCATCTCTATGCGGGGGCACATCCCGCCACCACCCGGGTGTGTGAATGATGGTGACACCCTCTCCGTTGCGGGCCCATTGGCCCGTTCACCAGAGGACCTTGAACTTGCTCTTTCATTACTGGTAGCACCAAAAATGATGGACGGTGTGGCGTGGAAAATGGAACTGCCGCCATCGAG
This sequence comes from Candidatus Neomarinimicrobiota bacterium, assembly GCA_012964825.1. Lineage (NCBI taxonomy): Bacteria > Pseudomonadati > Fidelibacterota > Fidelibacterota bacterium. Next base: position 21,657 of record DTTI01000069.1, on the reverse strand, counting down.
ACATGAGACGCTGAATGATTTTCGTGTGGCCGTCTGGCTAAATGATTCATACTGTTCTGTGGAGAGAGCCATTGCAGATGTTATTCAGGGGGTGGTGGATGAACTGGCGAAACATGGTGTAAAAATTGAGGAGACTCACCCCAACATAACTCTTGAGATTAATGACCGCATCTTCTGGAATCTCGTTCCTCCTGTCATCGCCACAGGCTTCCCTCCGAATGTAATTGCAGGAATGAAAAAACTTGTTGAAGGAAGTACTCCGGAAGATGACTCTCTGCCTGTTCGACATGCCCGAGGGTCAATGATTCCTCACAAGGATTGGCTGTCAGCCGATGAGCGGCGACACCGTGTCCGGGCGAAGTGGCACGAGTTGTTCCACGACTATGATGTGCTCTTATGTCCCACAACGGTTACCTCCGCGTTTGAACACGATCACAGTCCCGACTTTTTCCAGAGGAAACTGATAGTGAATGGCGAGCCAAGGCCTTATTTTGATCTGATGGTGTGGGCAGGACTGGCCATCAACGCTCAGCTTCCTGCCACAGTTGCACCCATTGGACTATCTGAAGATGGGTTGCCTATTGGTATACAGATTGTAGGTCCCTATCTTGAGGACCGGACGACAATAAAATTCGCGGAACTGCTTGAAAAAGTATGTGGCGGTTTTAATCAGCCGCCAAAAATAAATTGAAAGGCTTGTCAACCTAGCTTTATTGAACCAGTTCATATATTTTCTAATAAAATGATAGGTAAGAGATGAAAAAATCCAGAAGGGAATTTCTAAAGGCAGCAACCGTTGCAACAACAGCTTTAGGGTTTAACCTGTCTAAAGGGAAGACAAACACTGTTAACTACGGAGCTGGGAAACGCATGTCTATTCTCATCCTGGGGGGTACCGGATTTATCGGACCTCATATGGTGAAAAGCGCACAGGCCCGTGGTCATGTTATTACCCTTTTTAACCGTGGGAAAACAAATACTCACCTTTTTCCTGAGGTTGAAAAGCTGAAAGGGGATAGAGAGAATGATATTGAATCACTCAAGGGTCGCACATGGGATGTAGTGATCGATAATTCAGCAATCCGACCTTGGTGGGTCCGAGATTCAGCCCAATTATTGAAAAATTCTGTGGGTCGTTACCTCTTTACATCTACCCGTTCTACCTACGCAGATTTTTCAGAGATAGGTATGGACGAAACCAGCCCTCAGTACGATCCTGATCCAAGTGCAGTAGATGAGCGTCGCAGTCTCGGCTACGGCCAGGATAAGGTTTTATGTGAGCGTGAAGCCCGAAAAGCGTTTGGCGATCGTACCCTCATCGTTCGGCCGGGTCTCATAGTAGGCCCCGGAGATAACACAGACCGTTTCACTTACTGGCCTGTGCGAATCGACAGGGGAGGTGAGGTACTGGCACCAGGGGACCCTGAAAACGGTGTTATGTTTATAGATGTCAGAGATTTGGCAGAGTGGTATATCCATCTTATAGAGAATGAAAATACGGGGAGTTACAACGCTCTCGGACCTCAGTCACCCCTCTCTTTTGCCGAATTCCTCTACGGATGCCGAGCAGTTACTAATGTCGATGTATCATTCACCTGGGTTGAAACGGATTTTCTATTGGAGAGGAAACTTCGTCCTTATCGTGAATTTCCCTGCTGGATGCCCGCAGAAGGCGACCGTCTGGGCTTTCAGAGATTTGATCTTTCCAAACCGCTGGCAGCGGGACTCACTTACCGGCCCCTTGCAGTTACAGCATTTGACACTTTAGAATGGTATAAATCTCAACCTGCCGAGAGAACAGCGAAATTGAAAGCTGGGATCTCTGCTGAGCGGGAACTTGAGGTTCTAGAAGAATGGCATGCTAAAAAAAACTGATGTGATGTTTCTATCTTTTAAATTGACTCAAAAGGGAGAAAGACTATGACGACAAAAGAGAAACTGGATATGCTCTGGAAATATCTGGCCCTGGCCGTTGTGGCTGCAGGGTTGATTCTTTTCAGTAATATGCACTTGGAAGATGATGATGAGCACATTTTTATTGGTGCACATGATGGAGACCACACTTCAGCTTCTTTTGGAAAAACCATGGATGTAAGAGTTGAAAAGGAAGTGACTGATGGTGATACCATCCTCAATGTAACGGTAAACGGAAAGCCTGTGGATGCCTCCAACTTTGAAGAAACAGGTGAGGGGATTAAGTGGGTTACAGAGGAAGGCGAAGTACATGTTATTACCACAGGTCACGGAAAATTTGAAGGTGGTTCTGGGGAAATGGAAATATGGATTGATGAAGATAATGAAGATGGAAAAAAGCAGAAAAAAGTGATTATCAATAAAATGAAAAAGAAGAAGCACTAAAGATTATGAAACGACTCAGTCTCTGGAGGTTGAAGAGTCGCCTAAGATTAGGACTTAAATCTTAGTCCTCAGTGTTCCGATCGTAGGGGACGATATTTTCCCATTCTGAAGCGTCGGATCGGGCAACCACCGCCTTCACCTCGGTTGTATCGCTTACGTTAAACACCTCGTGGGGAATCCCCGGTTCGATGAATATCATGTCTCCGGCCTCATGAATAACCGATTTCTTGCATCCCGGACCGTATTCGTGACGGACACTCCCTTGCAATAGGTAGATCATCACTTCGAAGTCCTCATGGATGTGGGCCAGGGCCACCCCGCCGGCCGGGATTGTAGCTATGTTCATGGAAAGTTTCTTGGAGTTTACATTTTTTTCTGAAAGTCCGGCACCGTACTGGATATTGTTCCAGCCTCTGATGTTTTCCAGTTGGCGCACACTGAAAATACCTCCTTCGCCATCCACATATTTACTCAGGTCAACCTGGTCACCCGTTTTTACAAGATTGTTTTCTTTCTCAGACATCACAAGGCTCCTTTCCCAAAAATAACTTCTTTTTTCAAAGTTACACTGGGTCATTCAGCGTTACAACTGTTTGGTCTTACTCTTAGTTGCGACATGATGCATAGCTTACATAAATTTCGCAGTGGGTAAGACATTTAGAAAAAAACAGGAATTCTAGAATGGCTTATATTGACCTCGTAAAACCAGAAGATGCCGCAGGCCTTGTTCAAGCTGAATATGAAAAAGGTATCCGCCGGAGTGGAAGGGTCTACAATATTTTGAAGATTATGAGCCGGAGCCCGCAAGCTCTTCAGGCCTCAATGCGGATGTATCTGGCTATTATGTTTGGTGAATCGGAACTTTCCCGTGCACAGCGAGAAATGCTGGCCGCGGTAGTCTCTTGGATGAATGACTGTTTCTACTGAGTGGAGGCCCATGTTGAAGACTTCCGTGTTGAAGTCGGGAATGATGAACTGGCAGATCAGCTGAAACGGGACTGGAAGTCGGCAGAGCTTGATGAAGCTGATCGTGCCTTGTGCCAATGGGCGGAAAAATTGACCCAGTCCCCCGACAAGATGACCCAGACTGATGTGGAACATTTACGGCAGAAAGGATTCAGCCAGTCAGCTATCAGCGATGCTGCACAGGTGATCAGTTATTTTAACTATATTAACAGGATCGCTGACGGCCTCGGTGTTGACTTGGAGCCAGAGATGGAAAAGGTTGATCAGGCAACCGGGAACGCATAGCGTAAAAGGAGTGTGAACCGATATGGGTAGATTGGAGCAGAAGAAGATTGACAGAGCCCTTCAGGAACTTCCCGGCTGGTCATTTGGCGATAATTCTCTTGTGAAAAAGTGCACTTTTGAAGCTTACATGGATGGTATCACTTTTGTAAATCGTCTTGCTGAAAAGGCAGAAGAACACAATCACCATCCCGATCTAGAGATTGGGTGGTGCCGTGTGGAGATTACCTTTACAAGCCACGACTCCGGCGGTGTTACCGAGCGTGATGTAAAGATGGCCAAAGTGGTCGAAAGTCTGCTTTAGCTACTACTTTACCGTCGGATATTTTATCCCCAGCTGTTCGAGATAAGTATCATACTTCTTAGGATTGTAGTAATACTTCCGCATTTCATCCCGGTACGTCGCCATGATTTTTCTATTTAGATCAATGGCTGGGGTGTCCTCATCCCTGATCATGGGTTTGTATTCCATCTTGGATGCCTGTTCTTCCTCATAATACTTCTTTGCGTCAGTAACGATGGAAGGGTCGGTGAAGAGGTCCACCAGTGTCATGGCCACCACTTTCGCACCGGCTACTGCGCCTTTATGAGCGATGGGTGTCGCCATGGCGATAGAGTTAAGCCAGTTATGACCGGGCAGACCGGGAATGTTGGATGGAAAACGGAGAGTTACCGTAGGTATTGTCCAGCTGATATCACCAATGTCATCTGAACCGCCACCTTTGTTATACCGCTCCGGAAGTGGCTCTCTCAGCGTGTCAAGCTCAGTAGCGAGCCCCTCGGGTTCTTCATTGCCGGCCTCTATCTGAACAGCTTTTGCTAACGTTTGGTCAGCATCACTCCATTCTGGCAGACCAACCTCCTTGATATTATCGTTCATGACCATGGCAACGGGTTTGCTGAAGTGCCGCGGCCAAGCACTGCCCAGAATACGTGTTGAGACGAGTTCTGTGTTGCTCATAAGAGCCGCTCCCTTGGCAATTTCGTTTGACATATCGAAAAGATCCATGATATGCTTGTAATCGATTTCCCGAAGGTAGTACCAGACGGAAGCATTCCGCGGGACCACATTGGGTTGATCGCCGCCGTCAGTGATGACGTAATGGACGCGATAGCTGGGACGAAGATGTTCTCTTCTGAAGTTCCATCCGATATTCATTAGTTCCACAGCATCAAGGGCACTTCTGCCCCGCCAGGGAGAACCGGCGGAGTGAGCTGTCTGCCCCTTGAAAGTATATTCCACTGAAACAAGACCGTTCCCGCCTCCCGCGCCGTAGGAGGTAGACAGATTACGGCTCACATGTGTGAAGATGCAGACATCCACATCTTTGAAAAATCCGTCCCGAACAAAGTAAGCTTTAGAGCCCAGTTGTTCCTCGGCTACACCGGGCCAAATCCGGATTGTTCCTTTCATTTTTTCTTTTTTCATGATTTTTTTCACAGCCAAGGCCGCTGCCACAATAACAGCCTGTCCTGAGTTATGCCCCTCGCCGTGACCGGGGGCGCCTTCGATGAGGGGGTCGTGGTATCCCACGCCGGGTTTTTGAGACGCTTTCGGAATGCCATCAATATCGGAACCAAGAGCGATTACAGGTTTCCCTGAACCCCATTCGGCCATCCATGCAGTGGGCATCCCTGAGATTCCCTCTTGAACCTTAAACCCGTTCTTCTTCAAAATATTCACGAGGTATTTGGAGGTCTCTATTTCCTGAAACCCCAGCTCTCCAAAACTGAAGATCATATCCACCATTTGTTGAATCATTTTGGCGTCTGTTTCAACATAATCCACGGCGAGATTCTTCAGTTCACTGGAACTCTTTGATGATCCAAATACATTGCTCTGATAAAATAGGAGAATGAATAAGGCTGCCGAGGCTGTTTTTAAATATCTCATAGTCTCACTCCTTAACTTGAATTGGCGAAAGTTAGTTGAACAGTTTGGCCCGTCAAATGACCATTTTGAAAACATACACTCTAATTGACCAGACTAGAAATCGAGAAAATTATGTTTAGCATGAACAATTTGTCACTATACTTTCCCCTCTCAATAGAGACGCTCATGACGGACACTGTCACCTACGCCATACCCCTAGGCCAGCTGGGGCAATTTATGCACTGGCTTATGGTCCGTAAGCAGTTGGAGGACATTTTCAACTGTCGTAAGAAAAAGCTTGAAGAAACTTTTGGTAAGTTGGAAGAAGAAAAGGATTAGATAATGAATGTAGCACTCTTTGGTGGAACCGGATTTGTAGGCAGTTACATCTTAGATGAACTGCTGGACAACGGGCACCAACCCAGACTCCTGGTGAGGGCGGGTAGTGAGCGAAAAATCTCTAGAAATGACGAATGTGAAATCATCAGTGGCGATATTAATGATCGGGATGTCGTTCATTCAGTGATTTCAGGTTCTGATGCTGTGATCTACTGCATTGGTATTATTCGCCAATTTCCTGGAAAAGGTATTACCTACGAGGACCTTCACTTCCGTGGAGCCAAGACCTGTATGGCTGTCGCTGAAGAGTTAGGGAGTAAGCGATTTATTCTTATGAGTGCCAATGGAGTTAAGGCTGATGGAACAGAGTATCAGCGAACCAAATATCTTGCCGAGGAGTATTTGAAAACCACAGGTCTGGACTATACCATTTTTCGTCCGTCACTCATTTTTGGTGACCCTAGAGGCCAAGACCGTCCCGAATTCTGCACTCAGTTACGTGATCAGCTTATTCGGTTGCCCCTGCCGGCGCCTCTTTTTTATTCCGGTCTTATGCCCAATGATGCCGGCAAGTTCGAAATGTCTCCTGTCCATGTAAAAGACGTTTCCTCCATCTTCGTTCAATCTCTAGGCAGGAAAGAGACCATCGGTCAGATCTATGAACTGGGTGGTCCTGAAAACCTTGATTGGAAGGCAATTATTAAGACTATTGGAAAAGCATTGGGCAAAAACAAGTGGACAGTTCCGGCACCAGCTCTGGGGGTAAAATCTGTAGCCGTCCTAATGGACAGATTTTCCTTCTTTCCAATCACGCGGGATCAGATAACGATGCTTATGGAAGGGAACACCTGCGTTTCCAAGGACATTTTCGAGATGTTTGGTGTAGAGCCAACCCATTTTGACCAAAAGTCCCTGAGCTATTTACTGGCTGATTAAAGAGTAATGCTCCATAAATTGAACACTATTTTATCACAAATAAAATGTTGAGAAACGGAACTATCCTAATGTTGACTCTCGGCCTGTGTGTTGGTGACAATGTGAACGGTCCGAAAGAAGGTGATTTAGCACCCGACTTCGTTCTGCCTGACCACGATGGAAAACAGCGGAGGCTGTCTGATTATCGTGGGGAGCGCGTGGTCGTCTATTTCTTTCCCAAGGCTGATACCCCAGGGTGAACGAAAGAAGCCTGCAGTTTGCGGGATCATTTCAATCGATTCAAGGAGCAGAGGATCACAGTTTTTGGCATCAGTTATGATACTGTTGAGTCCCAGAAAAAATTTCGCGATAAGTACAACCTCCCGTTCATACTTTTAAGTGATAGCGAGCACAAAGCAGGGAAACTGTACGGGGTTGACAAAGGACGGTGGGCAGCACGGAAAACATTCATTATTGATCAAGAGGGGAAGATCACGAAGATTTACGACAAAGTTTCTGTGACCACTCATGGCGAAGATATTCTTGATTTCCTTTCTGCGGATAAGCCAGAACCAGCCGAAAAGTAAGCGCCACCATACTCTTCTCGTCTTCGTGATTCCTTTCTTTAGAGCATAAAGTGATTATACAAGAAAACTGTCCTATTGGCTGAGCAGGTGTGCGTAGTATAATTGGTTTTCTGAGGATTTCTTGGGTCGGGATGAATATGGCCGTGGCTTTTATTTTTCTTGCACCTCTTGATATACTCTTGAGCGTCCTCTTTCGCAACCGACGTCCCTGGTTTCTTACCTGGCTCTGGTCCAAATGGGTCTTTCTTATGGGGGGCATTCGATACAGGTTGGAAGGGAAGGAAAACCTAATTCCTGGGGAAAAGTATGTTTTTATGAGCAATCATACCCATGAAGCGGACATAGCACTTCTCTATATGGCCCTGAAGCGGGACATTGTTTTTGTAGCGAAAGGAGAGTTCAGCAAAGTTCCCTTCGCCGGTTGGTATGGGGCGCTGAAAGGGCACATCTTTGTTGATCGCTCTAACCCGACAGGTGCTCAATACACTATGATGAGGGCAGCGGAAAAACTGAAACACCGCCCAAGATCTGTAGTGATTTTTCCGGAAGGAACCTATTTCAAGGATGGAGGGATAAGACCGTTCAGGCCCGGTGGCGCCGTCCTGGCTATAGGAACAGGCATGGAAGTTGTTCCTATTGCGATTAACTCAGAGGCCAATATTGACAATCTGCTCATTACGGGGACCTGGAAGAATCCTCTCAGGGTCATCATTGGGAAACCGTTCTCTGTGGAGGGGAAAACGTACGATGACAGATACGACGTGGCCAAACAAACACGGGATGCTGTTCTTGATCTGATCGGTACGGGTGGTTCCCCATCAAGCGGAGTCAATGGGAACGCTCCCGATCAGGAAAGGGTCGAGGCGTGAAACCTGTGAAGCATCGGATTGTATTAGCTGTTTTTTTTCTCTCCTCCTTGTCTTGGGCTCAGTCCGTCCGCATCAACGGATTTATCACCGATGAAGAAACGGGTGAATTACTTGTGGGAGCTAATGTTTTTCTCATGGAAACGGGCCAGGGGATGGCCACAGACCGGAACGGTTACTATGTCCTTGACGGAATTTCTCTCGGCGACTACACTTTTGTCGTCAGTTATCTCGGCTATGAGGAATACCGTGAAAAATTCACCTTCAAGGAGGATGGAGTTGTAAACAGAAACATCGCATTGCCTCCCATTGTTCTTGAGTCCGAAGAAGTGATTGTGGAAGGGGAGAAGATTCAGCGGAAGATCAATATCCAGCCTGGCAAAGTTAACCTGAACCCCCGCCAAATAAAGGCCTACCCCGCACTGGCAGAACCTGATATCTTCAGAGTCATCCAAGCGTTGCCGGGTGTGCTCACCTCTTCCGAATTCAGTACCGGCCTCATTATTCGGGGCGGTAACACGGACCAGAATCTTATCCTCCTGGATGGCATTACTGTTTACAACCCGTCTCACTTGGGCGGTGTTTTTTCCAACTTTATTGTGGACGCCGTTAAAGAAGCTGAACTTATCAAAGGGGGCTACAATGCTGAGTACGGCGGCAGGCTTTCTGCCGTACTGAACGTTACCAGCAGAGAGGGAAACCGTAAGAAATTTGACGCAAGTGCCAATGTTTCTTTGCTGGCAGCACAGACCACCATGGAAGGGCCGTTTTACAAAGGTGCATGGCTTTTGGCCATGCGCCGAACCTACATAGACAAAGCACTTGAGTTGGCCAATGATCTCAACTTAACCACCACAAAGGTGCCTTATTATTTTTACGATCTTCAAGGTCACGTTTTTTCGGATCTTTCAACAAGAGACAGGATCAGCATTAGTTTTTATGGTGGCCTGGATGATTTTTATTTTGATGATCTCGGCTTCAACGCCCAATGGGGTAACCAGACATTCAGCCTGGCCTACCGAAAACTGTTCAGTGATCTGCTTATCGGGAACTTTCTTTTGGCCACCAGTCAGTTCAAAACTCTGTTCGGCCTGGGCGGTGAATCAGGGCTCATCAACGATAATGTTATCGATGATCAGACAGTTTCTGCAAACTTCTCCTATTTCCAGAGCAAAAGCCTTGTCTGGAAGTTCGGGTTCCAGGCAAAAAGACTCGGTTTCGATTACGTTAGTTCGTTCGGTGACACCACCCTTTTCAGGATTGTCCGGTCTCCCTATGAGATGGGACTTTATCTCAAAACAAAGCTGCCACTTGGAGAGAAATTTATCTTTGAACCGGGCGTTAGGCTGAACACATACACTGATCAAGCCGACATGTTTTTTCCTGATCTCAGGCTCGGAGTTAAGTACCTACTGACGGATGACCGCTACATCAATTTTGCTATTGGCAATTATCATCAATTCATTCAAACCGTTCAGGATGATTACAACCCCACAATTCTCGACTTCTGGGTAGCCATCGACTCTACCGTTGGAGCAGGTGCTTCCCAGCAGCTTGTTCTCGGTTACGAGGAATACATTGGCAGCAGCTATAAGATTCAGGTGGAAGGCTATTACAAGAATCTTCAGAATATGCTGACGTTTGTTGAGACTAGGGCCTCTACCGATGAACAGCTTTCCGATGAACAAGTGTCGGATAATTTCGCGCCCTCTGATGGGAGTGCGTATGGTCTGGAAGTTTTTACTCAGAAAACGACGGGTAGGTTAAATGGATGGCTTGCCTATACCTATTCTATTTCTAGGAAGACCCTTGACAATATGACCTATTTCACAAACTGGGACCGGCGTCACGTTTTCAATGTCATTGGAAACTATAATATCAATAAGAAGTGGGACCTCAACTGGAAATGGACATACCAAAGTGGTCAGGCGTTTACCCCTATCCTGGGATATTTCTTAGAAGATCTGGACTACGGCGTGTCTGGAGCAGGAACCATCAAATTCAGAACCATACCGGGTGACAGAAACTCTGGTCGTTACCCTCCTTTCCACAGGCTTGATTTTTCGGTGGTGCGCCATATTCAGTCGAAACGTTTTGAAAAGGTGGATCTCTACTTTCAGGTCATCAACGCCTACGACAGGCAGAACATTTTTCGTTATACCTACAACTCCGGCAGTGCTTTCAACGGACTGGATGATGATGGCGACTGGGATGTGAAAAGTCACGATACAAATGGGAATGGAACACCAGACCCCGGGGAACCCAATGTGGACGAACCGGATGAAGGTAAGGTGACACGGAATGAGATTTCTGTTTTCCCGCTCATCCCAACCATTGGTATTTCAATTGATTTTTGATATGAAAAAGGGACGGTTAATTTTCCCAATCTTACTCTTTTTTGGCTGTATCGAGGAAGATCCTGCGGTTTATGATGAAAAACTGGTGGTGTACGCCAGTTTGACGGCCGGGTTCCCCATGGGTGTACTGGGTGACACCTGTACCGTTTCCCTTTCAGCGGATATCGCCGAAGATAAGGATCCTAAGTCACTTTTTGTGAGCGACGCATTGGTTACGATACAGAACATGGGATCAACTGATAGGGACACCCTCTTTTCTGTTCCCGGCTCCCCGGGACGTTACCTGCCCAGACCTTCGGTGATCTTTGAGCCGGGCAAGACCTACAGGCTGGAAGTGAACTGGGGAAAATATACTGTGTACGGTGAAACAACGGTTCCTGAGAAGATTGAATTTTTCAGCCCAATGGGCGAGACATACATCTGCGACGGAGAGGAAAGGGTGGTGGACGTTGTCAATACGGACAACTTTGATATTACCTGGCTCCGGCAGGCGGATAGTTTTGAAGAAGTGTTTTCGAAAATTGACATTACGAAGATCTCAACGGCAATTTACAAGGATGAGAGGTGTTACGTTGGCAGTTTTGCTTCTTTTCCTCTTTTCTTCTTGAATTTCAACTCCGAAAATTATAATACAGTGCTGATATCTTCCTTAGCTCTGCAGGCTGAGGAACGGGGTCTGGAACCATACAGTGATAACAACGGCAACGAGTTTTTTGATTACAATAGGAACGGTGTCCGCGACTCCACCTTTGTCAATCTTATCTATGACACAACTTTTCTTTACCGCATCTGGAAAGAGGACTACCTGCGTCTGGAAAACGGTGATCCCTACCGTATTAATCCATTTATGTGGCAGGTGGTCGAATCTCCGGTTCCCATGAGTTGGCTTTTTTTCAACTATTACGGTATGCATCTCATTACACTTTCTGCTACAGACGAAGCTTATTACAACTACTACAGTGGTGACCCAGTGGCGCAGAACCAGTTTCTCCTCCCTGAAGGGAATATAGTGGATGGATACGGCCTCCTCTTCTCCCGAGCGTCCAGAGGATTCCTTGTCTATATTGCACCTGATTCAAAGCTCAAGCATTAAATTCCACCCTCTTTCAGTCATGTGTATCTAAAAGAGTGGACCATCTCACAATATAAAATACTTTCCGGTTCAGGCCAGATAGGTCTGACCATCACCTTTTTCGTCTGGTTCGTTACTGTGTGGATCGGTCAGATATTGTCTCTCCCCCTGATTGTGATGCCGGATGGGATGTGGTGGTTTCTATTAGTCTTTTTCGCTGTCGATTTTTTCGCCACCCTTCTCTGGAGCCTGAAACATCTGCCTCCTTCCATACAGGGTAAGGAGCTGATTACAACAGGCCCTTACGCCTGGACCCGCCACCCTTTCTACGGCGCCTTTATCTGGAGCGGAACAGGTATTGTTGTACTTTTATCCCGGTCCTGGTTTGTGTTATTTTCAGTGATTCCCGTCAGTCTTTTCTGGGTGTGGGCTATTATAAATGAAGAAGAGAGCATGCTTAGAAAATTTGGTGATGACTACCAAAAATACTTGGAGGAAACCGGACAGTTTTTTCCCAAACTGAAGCGAAGTGAAAACAAAGGACAATAAAGCAACTATTTTTCTGGCGATCTTCGCTGTTTCACTTTTCTTTTCACTCACACACATTGCCGCGAAGGAAGCGGTCATGAAGCTTTCTCCCTGGGTGGTAGCTTTTTACCGATTTGTCATTGGAAGTGCAACGCTGTTTCTGCTCATGAAAATGACGGGGAAGAAAATTACACTACATCCGGTGGACCGGTGGCGGTTTGTGACACTGGCGTTTCTGGCGGTTCCTGTAAATCAGATGACATTCCTCATAGGTATTCATTACACACCTGCATCTCATCCCGCCCTCATGTATGCTACCACGCCGGCGTGGGTGTTGCTCCTAACGGTCTGGCTTAGAGTGGAAAAATTGCGATGGTGGAAGTGGGCTGGAATCGGACTCGCAATGATAGGGGTGGCGGTCCTTTTTGCCGGAGAACTGATCTCTTTCAATAAAGGGACGGTTCTGGGCGATATGTTAATCATTGTAGCCGTGCTGTCGTGGGCCCTATATACTGCTCTGGGGAAGCCTATCGTGGAGCGGTACGGTTCCCTTGAAACCACATTCGTTGTCCTTACGTTTGGTCTGTTCCTCTATTTGCCGTTTGGGCTCATCCCGGTGATGACTGCCGACTATTCTCAAACGAACGCCACCGTCTGGCTCTCTATCGTTTACATAGGAGTCTTTGCTTCAGGACTGGCGTACTTTTTGTGGTACTGGCTCCTGGAGCGGATACGGCCGTCCCAAGTAGCCATCATCACTTGTACCCAGCCTCCACTGACGGCCCTTCTGGCGTGGATCATTTTCGGAACGGTACCCACCTACCATCTTTTGGTGAGCGGTTTTATTGTGCTCTTGGGCGTGTTTCTTATGGTGGGGTACGGTGGCACCAAACGGGGGATAGGTGAAGCGTAACATATCGGCGCGACGGAAATTCTTCTGGCTGACGCTCTTTGCGGCGGCGTTCGCTCTGGTGGAGGCAGCCGTCGTCATCTATCTGAGAAAGCTCCTTCAGGTAGAAGGGAGCAACATTAATCTTTTTTACATACCTCAGGAAATTTATTTTATTGAGACAGCACGGGAAGTGGCCACTTTGGTGCTTCTCCTCTCCGTTGGTTTCTTGGCGGGACAGAGGCCCATGGGCAGGTTTGGGTCCTTTATCATTGCTTTCGGCATATGGGATATACTTTATTATGTCTGGCTAGCTACCTTCCACAATTGGCCCACATCGTTATTGGACTGGGACCTTCTCTTTCTAGTGCCACAGCCGTGGATGGCCCCTATCCTGGCTCCTGTCCTGGTCAGTGTGGGACTTGTGTTCTGCGGCTACTGGCTCCTGATGCGGGAAGAGAAGGAGAAAGCCACAGTTGTATCGATTACGGACTGGCTGGTTGAGACTGGAGCGGCATCGCTTATTTTATATAGCTTTTTGAGCAATGATGGCTCCACTCCTCCTGAAGTATTCTCTTGGGTGATCTTTCTTGCGGGATTGGCCCTGGGCGTCGGCTATTTCGTCTGGCGAATGATGCAATCATCCGCCAAATGATAGCTAAGCTTCGGCTACTTATCCTCCCCACTGATAAGGCGATTTTCCGACGGGTTCTAGTCTTAGCTTTCCCTGTTATTCTCGGTAACCTCAGCCGTGTTCTCATGAATGTGGTGGATGTGGCCATGGTGGGGCGCCTAGGTACCAAAGCTTTGGCGGCAGTGGGGCTGGGTGCTGTACTCATCTGGACAATTCTGAGCATTGGTATTTCTTTCCGGACGGGAGTGCAAACGGTGACGGCTCGGCGGTACGGTCAAAAAAGGTTCAGCGATTGCGGACTTGCCCTGAATACCGGACTGGTGCTGGCAGGCATGGTCGGTGTTGTTTTAGCCGTGGTGGGATATAAGTTGGCTGGAACTGCCATCCGGTTTCTCATTGATGACCCGGCAGTTATCCCCCTAGCCATTGCCTACACACAGTGGTCATTCGTGGGAGCGGCCTGCATTACCATCGGTTATGCGTTCCAGGGGTTCTACAACGGAGTGGAACGGACGAGGATCCACATGGAAGTGACCATTGTATCTAATCTGCTGAACATTTATCTCGATGCAGGTTTGATTTTCGGGAATGCCCGGCTAACGGAGATGCTGGCCGCTTCGCCCATGGGAGACTTATCATTCCTTAGCGTTCTCTGGTCGCCATTCGATTTCCCTGCCTTGGGTGTGGAGGGGGCCGCCATTGCTACGTTGTGTGCAGCTGTTTGGATGATCATTCACTACACCATTCGCGGTTTTACCCAAGAGTTCAGGAGAAACTACGGTGCTTTTAAAGGTGGTTTCAATCGTGAGATACTGAAGAAAGAGGTGGAGATCGCTGCACCCCAGGGTTTTCAGGAAGTGGGTGTCATGGTGGTCTATGTGCTGTTTTTCAAGATTATTGGAATAATCGGAACACTGGAAGTGGCAGCAACGCAAGTTGTCTTTACCCTTGCCATGGCGTCGTTTCTTCCTGCCGTTGGTTTCGGCGTTGCCTGTGCAACCTTGGTGGGTAAAGCGTTGGGAGAAGAAGATCCAGAAAGGGCAGCCATAAGCATGCTGGAGTCCGTCCGGTGGTCTGTGGTCTTTATGGGAACTATGGGAATACTTTTCCTGCTGTTTCCACGGCCTATACTATCAATCTTTACGAATGAGAGGGCAGTGATCGAGATGGGTCTCTTACCCCTACGGATCTTGGGTGTTGTGCAATTCTTTGATGCGGTGGGGCTGACACTCTGGTTTGGTCTCTCCGGTGCCGGGAACACGGTGTTTCCTGCCATCATCGATCTCAGCTTATCTTGGGGTATTTTCCTCCCCGGCTGCTACCTGCTGGGTATTGTTTTTGATTATGGTATTGTCGGGCCGTGGTTGGCATTTGCCCTCTACCTGTTTCTCTATGCAGTCACTATCACCTGGAAAATTCTGAAAGGTGACTGGAAGGAGATAAAAGTATAGAAATCTTGATCTTTGAGCTTAGGTGCTTAAATTCCTTTTGAGTGGTTTGGTAACACCTGTGATAAAACAGATATTACTTTTTGCGATCTTTACAGCGAGTTTGCTTCCCGGTAAAGCATTCGGTTCCGGGCAAGATGACCAGCTTCAGGCCATGAGGC
The DNA here is from genome assembly GCA_012964825.1 of Candidatus Neomarinimicrobiota bacterium. Lineage (NCBI taxonomy): Bacteria > Pseudomonadati > Fidelibacterota > Fidelibacterota bacterium. The sequence continues at coordinate 6,382 of DTTI01000069.1, read as the reverse complement.
GCAACAGTGATCTTCGACGAATAGAGAATGACCGCGTCTTGGAGGAGCTGTCACGAAAAACCCAGTGGGACAAATCCCGGGCAGTGGTATATGCAGCCAAAAAGCGTTTTACTGACAAAGGACTTCCCGGAAGGGTTTCTTTTTTCAGCACATCAGCCACACTGAGAGGGACAGTGTCAGATGATGACGGAAATCCCATCTCAGATGTAGAGGTTTCTGCAGATTTTGAAGGAGAGGGCGGCACTTGGACGAAGACGGGTACCGACGGGTCTTATGAGATGACGGTGGAAGCCGGTAAAGTGAAGTTGAGGCTCAATGAAAATGATCTCATCCCGACCTATCTCAGGCCCAAGGAAAAAGAAGTTACTGTAGAAGACGACACTGCTACCACAGTGGACTTTACTGCCTACGCATCTGATGCCACCATTTCAGGGATGGTGCTTTTGGATGGAACACTACTTTCAAAGGTAGGAGTATCTGCCGAAGGGAAAACTGGCTGGACTCGGACTGAAACGGCTTCAGACGGCACATTCACGCTACAGGTGGCTAGCGAGGCCGACGCCACGGGTGGTTACAATCTGTGGGTCAACACCCACGATCTCAGCGAGACGGCATTCCGCAAGGAACGGTATGAAGGAATTAAATCCGGTACTGCCGACCTTAAAATTGAACTTGTTGCTGCAACATCATTCATTGAAGGGACTGTGACAGATAATGCCGGCACTCCCATCGTGGGTGTTTCTGTTTATGCAAACCAGCATCAGACTGGGAATCATGTAAACGAGATCACGGGCTCTGACGGTAGTTTTAAGCTCGGTGTCATTGCAGGCCGGTGGTGGCTAGATGTTGACGCCGGCCAAATGATGCCGGATTATCTTGTTCCTCAAGGTGAGGAGGTGAATGTGACAGATGGCACCACCACACACAGTTTTACTGTATACGCCACGGATGCCGCCATCACGGGGATGGTCTATTTCGATGGTGAGCCAATGGACCATGTGTTCATCGGTGCCAGCAGTGAACTGGGGTGGGCTGAAGCCGTCTCCGATTCGACTGGTGCGTTCTCAGCCTCAGTCTCCTCAGTAGCTGATGACGAAGGCGGTTATCATCTCTGGGTGCATGAATGGTCCATTCCGTCCGGCAGTATCATCGAGGAGTCTTATCACAATGTCACCTCCGGTACTTCCGGGTTAGACTTTAACCTCAGTTCACCTAACGCCTTTATTGAAGGGAAGGTGATCGATGACACAGGAGCTTCCTTTTTTGATCTCCGTGTCTGGGCGGAGCGTGACGGCGAGCAGAGAGGCTTCAGTGAAACAAGAACAGACACTACAGGATATTACAAACTTGGCGTTGCTCCCGGGAGGTGGCGCATCAATGTGGACGGCTGGGAACTGCGGGGTACGCACCTTAATCCTGATTGGATAAAAGTTTCTGTTTCTGTGGCGTCCACAGTTACAAAAGATATTATTCTGTTAACCGCTGATGCATCTATTTCTGGCGCGGTATTTCTGGATGGGTCGCCGGTGGTGGGCATTGGTGTAGAGGCCCGGAGTAGACAGGGGTGGTCCCAGGCCACAACTAATTCCGACGGCACTTATTCTATCGCCGTGGCCAGCAAAGTGGACGCTCATGGCGGTTACCACGTTTATGCCCATGAATGGGAATTGCATGATGATGACCTGTTCCACTTGGAAGAGCATTGGAACGTGACCTCGGGAACAGCCGGTGTCAATTTCCATTATGTGTACGCCAATTCGTTTGTGGAGGGGAAGGCGTTAGATGAGAACGGTGACCCCATCGCCGAAGTGAAGATTTATGCCAATTCTGATCTCCCACCATGGAACTGGATTGAGACAAAGACGGATGCCACGGGCGCATTCAAGGTGGGACTTATTGTCGGTAACTGGTGGATCCGCCTGGAGGCGTGGGACCTTATGCCCGATTATCTGGCACCCAGAGACACCCTCATCACAGTCGCTTCAGGTGAAACGGTGTCACTCAATCTAAGTGCTGTCAGCACAGACGCCACCATCACCGGCACGGTCACCTTGGATGGATTACCCCTGCCGGACGTTGAGGTGAGGGGGGACACCCACATCGGATGGACGCAAACACGGACAGATGAGAGTGGCCTTTATACTCTTTCCGTGGCGAGTGAGGCTGATGATCACAGGGGTTATAATGTTTGGTTGGAAACGTGGCGGTTGCCGGACAGCAGTTACGTTGAAAAGAACTGGTATCAGGATGTCCTCTCCGGATCGTCCGATAGGAACTTCAATGTTTACAAAACAAAGTCTGGTTTTAAGGGGCGAATTTTCTCTGAGAAGACGGAAAAGCCTGTCCACCACGTCTGGGTATGGGCTTGGGACGGAGTAAATCAGTGGGGGCAGAACGCCGGAGTGGAACCAAACGGCAAATTCCGGATGTGGGTCCCTAATGGAACCTACGATGTTTATGCCAACGGGGACGGATATGAAGAACAGCTTGTGGCGAGGAGCGTTTCCTTGGACGATGAAATTGTGGAGTACACCATTTACCTGGAGGGCGAGGGTCCGCCCCTGGCCACCGATGACAATGTAGCACTGCCCAGGGTGTTTGCCCTACACCCAAACCATCCCAACCCGTTCAACCCTGAGACGATCATCAGCTATGACCTTCCGGAGCAAAGCCACGTCACTCTCAACATCTATGACTTACTGGGGAGGCACATCACAGTGCTTTCAGATGTTGTGATGGTGGCAGGTTCTCACACTGTCCGCTGGAGCGGGACTGACACGTTCGGTCTGAGGGTTAGCTCAGGCGTTTATATTTTGCGTTTTGATGCTGAAGAGTTCACTCAGACTCGGAAGATGCTGCTTCTCCGTTAGTTTTCACGCAGCGAATTCAGCGGACAGATTTTTCTATATAATCGAAGGGACCTTGCTTAGACGGGCCGCAACATTATTTTTGATGCGGAATAGCTGAAGTTTTAAGGGTGCTCTCGAGTACTCTTTGTAAATTTGAGAGAACAATGACACCACATTTTTTTAAAACAGAGCTTGCCATTTTTTCCGTTCTTTTTACTATCGGTTGTGGCAACGTTGGAAAACAGGATTCCGGCCATCAGACTTTAGAGACGGAGGCAATTTTCTCTCCTCGCTCTTATGATCACCTGGGTGACCGCACATCGGTAAAGATCGGTTTTGGCTCCTGCTTGGACCAGGACAAGTCCATGGCCATTTTTGATGAAGTAAAGGCTGCGGCACCGGATATGTTTCTCATGATCGGCGATAACGTTTACGGAGATACTCCCAGCGGTGAGCTTAGCAGGATGGAGAGTGCCTACGCCAAACAGAAAGAGAATTTCGCAGCTATGAGTCCCGACTTTCCCGTGGAAGCGATCTGGGATGATCACGACTATGGCATTAATGACGGCGGCATAGATTATTCCCACAAGGAGGAGACGGAAAAAATGTTCTTCGATTTCTGGGAGATCCCGGAAGATGACGTCCGGCGGACTCGGCCCGGTCTATACAGGGAACAGCGGCTGGATCTGGGCGGGAAAACAGTACAGCTTCTTTACCTGGACACCCGATATTTCCGGGGACCGCTGGATCACACTGATGAAGAAGGGGCAGCCGGAAAGGAACGGTACCTTGCCTCAAACGACACGACCCGATCCATACTTGGTTCTGCTCAGTGGCTCTGGCTGCAGGACAAGCTACAGGCACCAGCCGATTATCGACTTATCGTATCCTCCATACAGTTCCTTGCCGCCGGCCATGGCTGGGAGTGCTGGAGAATGTTACCCCACGAAGTGGACAGGTTTGTGTCTCTCCTGGATCAGTACAGCGTGGACAATATGCTTTTTCTCACCGGTGACCGCCACAGGGGCGGGCTGTACCAATTGACCACGCCAGCCGGGAACAAAATATACGAGATCACCTCTAGCCCCTTGAATGCTGATACATTTCCTGTGGAAGAGGACGGTCCCCTTCGCCTGGGCGCCACCTACCCGGACAGTAATTTCGGTCTTATCACCATCGATACAGTCCTGAACACCATGCTGGTGGAACTGAAAGATGGGGATGGCGAAAATGTCAATTCCCTGACCGTAAAACTCGGCTCTTAGGCTCTCCTGACAAACCCCTTGCGTTGTGCATGAATGGAGGGGAAATTTGGCCCGCGAGAAAGCGGTTTCTAACGATTCGTCAGCAGCATTTTCACCCCTTTCTCTATATTTGTGCCCGTAGCTCAGCCGGTAGAGCAGCGGCCTTTTAAGCCGTTGGTCACAGGTTCGATTCCTGTCGGGCACACACCAGATTAGCCCCTCTTAATGAGGGGTTTTTTCTTTATATACTGTCGAGAGTTGACTTTCCTGTTATCTGGTTGCAGCTAGGTCAAATAAAGTCAAAGAAGGTCATATAATGTCGCTTTATGGACACGTTTTGTATGGACACACTTCAATTTCAACCTGTTTGCACCCCTATACCCCGTTAATTGCTGGGGGGTAGGTCTTTGATATATTCATCACTCACATTATATTGATTTATTCAGTCTTCATAGACTGAAGTGAGTTCACTAACATAATATTTCACATTAAGGAAGAAACAAATGAAAATTGATTATATAAAAAGTATAACCCTTTTTTGTATGCTGATTATTACAAGCTTTGAATTTTCTTATAGCCAAACTTTAGAGGAAATTATTGAGGGCAAGCATAGATCTAAAGAAAATAAGGCCAGGGACCAGTATAGAGACCCCTTAGAAACACTTAAGTTTTTTGGAATTAAGAATACGATGACTGTTGTAGAAATTTATCCAGGAGGAGGCTGGTATCAAGAAATATTAGCACCCTTTTTAAAAAATAAAGGTCAATACATTAGTGCAACATATGATGAAAACTCTGAAAATGAACGTACTAGAGTAAGATACCAGAAAGAAAAAGAAAAACTAACTTCAAATAAAGACTTATATGGTAATGCAATCATGGTACCTATGACGGGCTCTGTTTACGGAGAGGAAGAATCAGCAGATATGGTATTAACTTTTCGGAATTATCATAATTGGATTGGAAACTCTGAATTTGAAAAACTTCGTTCAATTTATAAAACTCTTAAACCGGGAGGGGTTTTAGGAATCACCGATCATCGAAGTAATTCAACTATAGATGAAAAAGGCTATAGTTGTGAACCTTGTATGATTAAAGATGCGGAAGCTGTTGGTTTTGTTTATGTAGCTTCTTCGCAGGTAAATGCAAACCCTAAGGATACCAAAGATTATCCTATTGGAGTTTGGAATTTACTCCCAACTTTATCTGAGGAAGGTTTAGATAAGAAATCAATTAAATCAAAACAGAGACAACTCAAATTGATAGGAGAGAGTGATAGATATACTTTAAAGTTCATTAAGCCGATAAATAACTAAATCTCGCTAATAAACCAAAAAAAGTAAAGGGGAACAAGATGAAAAAGTTCACAGGTGCGATTGTTTTCTTCAGCTTCTGTCTGTCATTATCGCTGGGTCAGGATAGTAGGGTTGTCTATCAATATCGCATATGGCATCCGAAGCCGATGCAGGGTCAGCAGATGGAAGACGCCATGGCCAAAAAGACGAAAAAATACAATGTGGGGAAGGAGAACTATCCCATGTTCTCATTCCGAGTCATTACAGGTAAGGATCAAGATGCGGTAATAAGGTTCACCCCCCGCACGTTTGCCGATAGAGATAAGTATCCGCTACGCAAAGCGGAAATGGACTATTGGCAAAAAAATGTTATTCCTTACGTCGATATGAGCAAGGATGAGGGAACTTCTTTATGGGTAGAGATGAAAAGCCATTCCTATAACGGTTCCGGGAATACAGAATCCACAAGGTATTCTGAGGTAACGCAGTATTTGGTTCACCCGGCCAAGTTGGGTGAATGGGCAGAATTGAGGACTCAATTAGTTGAAGCCCACAAGAAAGCCGGCAGCAAAGCTCGTTTCGGTCACTTCAATCGATTTTCAGGTGGGAAGACCCATCTTATCCATATGACTGTCCCTTTTGATTCCTGGGCGGATTATGAGAATCGGGTCGGCATTTTTTCTCGAGAGATTTTTGAGAATGCACACGGTGAGGGCACTCAGAAGGAATGGATGGATCGAGTTGCGGATATTCTTGAATACAGAAAAACATACATTAGGGAATACTTACCTGACTTGAGTACCGGCTAGTAAACCCGGCACAAAAACAATAAAGCCTCCTCACGGGGGCTTTATTGTTTTTGGGATGAAAGAAGCACCCACATCTATATGATATGGGGTGAATTTTTCTGAGTAGGCGGCGGTCCTACCTATTCAGATCAGGCCAATAATTTATTGATTTTCGAAATCGCCCTTAGTTGTTATATGAGTGCCAC